>NZ_BAAAUG010000047.1:0-20345 GCF_039533825.1 Streptomyces rectiviolaceus | reverse complement strand
CCGCTCCCCGACGGGCGCCGCCCCGGCCCGGCGTGCGGGCCCGGGCGCCGCGTCCGGCACGGGGACCGGCCCCAACACCACCGCGTCCCCCGGAAGTTCGGCCGCGGCAAGGAACCCGGAGAGCGCCTCCGCGGTCCCCGCCACCGAGGCCATCCGCGACACGGGCGGAAACCCCAACTCGGCCCGGTCCGCGAGTTCCCGCACCGCGTGCCCCACGGGATCCCACCGCACAAGCGCCTGCACGGGCCGCAGGGTCGGCTCGGCGACGACCACCACGGTCCCGCCCGCCCCCTGCGGCCGCACCAGCGAAGAGGCGCTGATCCACCGACGCAGCGCATCCTCCCCGGCCCGCAGATCGGGCCGCCCCAGCATGGCCCACCCGTCGAGCAACAGGGCGGCGGCATAGCCGCCCTCGGCGACAGGCTCCGCCCCCGGAGTGCTCACCACCAGCGCAGGCGTTCCCGCCACAGTGTCAAGAACCTGCTCCCGCCCCGACGTTCGCACCGGCACCGCCGGAAACGCCCGCCCCAGCTCCTCGGCCGTCCGCCGCGCCCCCACCACCTGCGCGCGCAGCCGGAACCCCCCGCACTCACCGCAGTGCCAGGCGCCTTCCTCCACCCCGCACCAGCCACACCACAGCCCGCCGCCGTCCCGCGCCTCCAACGGCCCCGCACAGTGCCGGCACCGCGCGGGCTCCCGGCACCTCTCGCACGCGAGCCGGGGCACATATCCCCGCCGGGGCACCTGCACAAGCACAGGACCGTGCTTCAGCCCCTCCCGCACCACGTTCCAGGCAAGTGTCGGAAGCCGCGCGGCGCGAGCCGCCTCGTCCCGGGCGAGGTCCGTGTCCCCCACGGTCCGTACGAGCGGCGCGGCCCCCCGCACCTGCTCGCGATCGGCGACCAGCGGCGCCGCCCACCCACTCTCCACAAGCTGCGCGGCTTCGACCGTGCAACTCCAACTCCCCAACAAAAACCCGCACTTGTCCCGCGAGGCCCGAAGCTCAAGCACTTCGCGCACATGCGGGAAGGGAGCGTTGTCGTCGCTGTGACTGGCATCGCCGTCATCCCAGATCACGACAAGCCCAAGATTCCGCACGGGCGCGAACATGGCGGCCCGCGTGCCCACGACGGCCCGCACGGCGCCGCGCCGCACCGAGAGCCATTCCCTGTACCGCCGCTCCTGCCCCACATCGGCGGTGAGCAGAGCATGCTGCCCCGCCCCCATGAGCTCAGTCAGCGCCGCATCGACCCTCGCGGCGGGTCGCCCGGCAGGCACCACGACAAGGGCTCCCCGCCCCGAGGCAAGAGTCGCCTGCACGGCTCGGGCGATCTCCTCGGCCCACTCCGGCCCGGGAAGGGCGGTCCACACAGCCCGAGGCGCACCCCCCGAGGCAAGCGCCCCCAGGAACTCCGCCCCATGCCCGTACCGCCGCCAGGACCCCGCCTCAGGCGCGGCCGGAGGCGCCGCAGCCTCCCCCGCCGCCCGCGCCTCGGCCCGGGCGTGCCGAGGCGGAACGGCCAGCTGCAGCACATCGGCAAGGCTGCCCGCATACCGATCGGCCACGGCCCGCGCCAACCCGAGCAACTCACCGTCGAGCACGGGCTCAGGCGAAACGACCTGAGCCAGAGCGGCCAGGGGCCCTGAGTAGTCCGACTCGGCAACCCGCTCGACGAGAAACCCGTCGATCAACCCCCCACCCTCACGCCGCCCGCCCCGCACATTCCGCGCCCCGGCCCCGAACCGCACCCGAACCCGCACTCCGGGCTGAGCCTGCTCGTCCAGCTCCTCGGGCACCGCGTAGTCGAAGTACCGATCAAGATGCAGCACGCCTTTGTCGACCAGCACCCGAGCCACGGGCAGACTCTTCGCCAAGGCGGCCCCCCGCCACGTCCGCGGCTTGGCCCGCGGCACATCGGCCTTGCGCACCGCTTCCCGAATGAGCGCAAGCTGCTCCGGAGGCTCGGCCCCGCCCGCCCCCTCAGATTTCTGGTTCTCGCTGCTCACAGCAGCATTCCTACCAGACCCCACTGACACGGCCGCGAGCCCCGGATCCACCACGGCACGACGAAGCCCGGTGCCCCCGAGGGGGCACCGGGCTTCGTCAGAACTCGCCGGTCGAGGGAGCCTTACAGCCCCGCGGCCTTCCGCAACGCGTCCACGCGGTCCGTCCGCTCCCACGTGAAGTCGGGGATGGCCCGGCCGAAGTGGCCGTACGCCGCGGTCTGCGCGTAGATCGGGCGCAGCAGGTCCAGGTCGCGGATGATCGCGGCCGGGCGCAGGTCGAAGACCTCGGCGATGGCCGCCTCGATCTTGTCGGTGTCGACCGTGGCCGTGCCGAACGTCTCCACGAAGAGGCCCACCGGCTCGGCCTTGCCGATCGCGTACGCGACCTGGACCTCGCAGCGGGCCGCGAGGCCTGCGGCGACGACGTTCTTGGCGACCCAGCGCATCGCGTACGCGGCCGAGCGGTCGACCTTGGACGGGTCCTTGCCGGAGAAGGCGCCGCCGCCGTGGCGGGCCATGCCGCCGTACGTGTCAATGATGATCTTGCGGCCGGTGAGGCCGGCGTCGCCCATCGGGCCGCCGATCTCGAAGCGTCCTGTCGGGTTGACCAGGAGGCGGTAGCCATCGGTGTCGAGCTTGATGCCATCCTCGAGGAGCGCCTTCAGCTCGGGCTCGACCACGAACTCCCGGATGTCGGGGGCAAGGAGCGAGTCCAGGTCGATGTCCGACGCGTGCTGCGAGGAGACCACGACCGTGTCGAGGCGGACGGCCTTGTCGCCGTCGTACTCGATGGTGACCTGGGTCTTGCCGTCGGGGCGCAGGTACGGGATGGTCCCGTTCTTGCGGACCTCGGACAGGCGGCGCGAGAGACGGTGCGCGAGGTGGATCGGGAGCGGCATCAGCTCCGGCGTCTCGTCGCAGGCGTAGCCGAACATCAGGCCCTGGTCGCCCGCGCCCTGCTTGTCGAGCTCGTCCTCATCGCCTTCGACACGCTTTTCGTACGCCGTGTCGACGCCCTGCGCGATGTCGGGGGACTGCGAGCCGATGGACACCGAGACGCCACAGGAGGCGCCGTCGAAGCCCTTCTTCGAGGAGTCGTAACCGATCTCGAGGATCTTCTCGCGGACCAGCTGCGCGATCGGCGCGTACGCCTTGGTCGTCACTTCGCCGGCCACGTGCACCAGGCCGGTGGTGATCAAGGTCTCCACGGCGACCCGGGACTTCGGGTCCTCCCGCAGAAGTGCGTCGAGAATGGTGTCGCTGATCTGGTCAGCGATCTTGTCGGGGTGACCCTCGGTCACAGACTCCGAGGTGAAGAGACGGCGGGACACATCGCTCCCTGTGGTTGCAGCGGCTGCTGGCTGATCATTGGCAGACGCGCCGAGAGCTGCGCTCGGCGTCGTCCGTGACCAGTTTATCGGTCACACTCGTCCGCCGGACCACATGTCTCGCCACTTGGGAGCCCTGTGACCTGCGGCACTGCATTGTGCGATACGACGATCGGTCTCCACCAGAGGGCCTCACGCCCGAATTTCCCGGGTTTGAGGCGCCCAGTGGGGCGAATGTGACATTCGCACCCAGGATTCCACCTCTGTTCTGCTGAGGCTCGACCGGGATCTTCTTCTGGGGGTCACCCCTATTTTTTCAGGAATTCTTCGGCAGGCGTTCAGCCACGAGATCCCAGACGGTGTCCGCGAGCGCTTCCTTGGGTCCGTACGGCACGGGGGTCTCGCTGCCGTCCGCGCCGAGCACGACCGCCTCGTTCTCCTCGGAGCCGAACGTCTTGCGCTCGCCCACTTCGTTGACGACGAGCAGGTCGCAGCCCTTGCGTTCGAGCTTGGCGCGGCCGTTGGCGAGGACGTCGTCCGTCTCGGCGGCGAAGCCGACGACGACCTGGCCGGGGCGCGGCCGGTCGCCCGCGATCTCGGCGAGGATGTCGGGGTTGCGGACGAGGGCGATCGGGGGCTGCTCCTGGCCGTCCTTCTTCTTGATCTTTCCGGTCGCGTACGTCTGAGGGCGGAAATCGGCCACGGCCGCGGCCATCACCACGGCGTCGGCGTCCGCCGAGGCCTTCAGGATCGCCTCGCGGAGCTGCACGGCCGTGCCGACGGGCACGACGTCGACACCCGCCGGTTCCGGCAGCGCCGCGTTCGCCGACACGAGCGTGACCCGGGCGCCCCGCGCCGCCGCGCTGCGGGCCAGCGCGTAGCCCTGCTTGCCGGAGGAGCGGTTGCCCAGGAAGCGGACCGGGTCGAGCGGCTCGCGCGTCCCGCCCGCGCTGACGACGACATGCCGCCCCGTGAGATCGCGGGCCAGGTCTCCGCGCGCCAGGACACGGCGTACGACCTCGAAGAGCTCCAGGGGATCGGGGAAGCGGCCCTTGCCCGTGTCCACGCCGGTGAGGCGGCCGACGGCGGGCTCGATGACCAGGGCGCCGCGGCGGCGCAGCGTGGCGACGTTCTCCTGCGTGGCCGGGTGTTCCCACATCTCCGTGTGCATGGCGGGCGCGAAGATCACCGGACAGCGGGCGGTGAGGAGCGTGTTCGTCAGGAGGTCGTCGGCGAGGCCGTGGGCCGCCTTCGCCATCATGTCGGCCGTCGCCGGGGCGACGATGACGACGTCGGCGGACTGGCCGATCCGCACGTGCGGCACCTCGTGGACGGAGTCCCACACCTCGGTCGAGACGGGGTTGCCGGACAGCGCCGACCAGGTCGCGGCCCCCACGAACTGCAGCGCCGAATCGGTCGGTACGACGCGTACGTCGTGGCCCGACTCGGTCAGCCGCCGCAGCAGCTCACAGGCCTTGTACGCGGCGATACCGCCGCTGACCCCCAGAACGACCTTGGGCTTGCCCACCGTGCCTCCCCGCACTTGTGATCCCCGCACTCGGGAACGTACGACTCCATGACACACCACAGGCCCGGCAGTCGCGCTGCCGGGCCTGTGGTGAAGAACTGCAGATGAAGAACTGCGACTACTGAGCCGGGCCCTCGATGGCCTCGGACGTCAGCAGACCCGCGTTGATCTCGCGGAGCGCGATCGAGAGCGGCTTCTCGTGGACGTGCGTGTCCACCAGCGGGCCGACGTACTCCAGCAGGCCCTCACCGAGCTGCGAGTAGTACGCGTTGATCTGGCGCGCGCGCTTGGCGGCGTAGATCACGAGGCTGTACTTCGAGTCGGTCGCTTCGAGGAGCTCATCAATCGGCGGGTTGATGATGCCCTCGGGCGCAGTGATGGAAGAGGACACTCTCTGCCTTCCGATGGGGATTGACCTTCGAATGGAAATTGAAGGCCAAACCGGGGTTACTGAGGATGAAGATCAAACAACTTTCATCAAGGCTAGCAGCTCACGCGCTACATCCTCGACGGAGGTATTGACCAGGGTCGTGTGGAACTCGGCCTCGGCAGCGAGTTCGATCTTCGCCGCGGCGAGCCTGCGCTCGATCACCTCGGGCGCCTCGGTCCCCCGGCCGGTGAGCCGGCGGACCAGCTCCTCCCAGCTCGGCGGGGCGAGGAAGACCAGCTGCGCCTCGGACATCGACTCGCGGACCAGGCGCGCGCCCTGCAGATCGATCTCCAGGAGGACAGGCTCGCCCGCCTCCAGGCGCTCGATGACGGCACCCCGGGGCGTGCCGTAGCGGTTGCCCGCGAACTCAGCCCACTCGAGCAGCTCGCCGTTGGCGATCAGCTTGTCCATTTCTTCGTCGGAGACGAAGAAATAGTGGACACCGTCCTTCTCGCCGGGGCGCGGCTTCCGAGTGGTGGCCGAGACCGAGAGCCAGACCTCGGGGTGTTCTTTGCGCATATGAGCGACGACCGTGCTCTTGCCGACCCCGGAGGGGCCGGAGAGCACGGTCAGCCGCGGACGTACGTCCGGGGGCACGGGGGTCGTCCCCCGGGATGTTGCAGCCATGCAGCGATTATCCAGGTTCTCAGGAGTGCCTGAGAACGTCAGGCAGCGCCACCGCCGAACTCACGCTCCAAGGAGGCGATCTGGTTGGAGCCGAGACCGCGCACACGGCGGCTCTCGGAGATGCCAAGACGCTCCATGATCTGCTTGGCGCGGACCTTGCCCACGCCGGGCAGTGACTCCAGGAGAGCGGAGACCTTCATCTTGCCGATGACATCGTTCTCCTGGCCCTGCTTGATGACCTCGTGAAGCGAGGCACCGGAGTGCTTGAGTCGATTCTTGACCTCGGCCCGCTCCCGGCGAGCCGCGGCGGCCTTTTCGAGCGCGGCTGCGCGCTGTTCAGGGGTAAGGGGCGGAAGAGCCACGCCTACGTCACCTCGGATGTCGAACTGTCGGATACGGACCGGTGAGGAACCTAGTCGCCCCACACCTGGTGAGCAACGTGCAACGCACTTGCCCGTTCGCTCTCGTCGGAGACTAGCGGGCATGGCCGCCGGAGTCAGCGAGAACAGACGAAAAGTCCTGGTCAGCCTCTGCCGAGGTGTACATTTCGGGCATTTCACCCCGGATTTGGCCTGGTGAGCCATCAAGGAAACGTAAGGACGTGGCCGGACACGTCCTTCGAAGGCGGAAAAACACCCTCAGGACAACCTCAGGCCGAGGCGACGGCCTCACGGATCTCGTCCGCGAAGCGGCTCGCCGCGACGCGCAGCCCCTCCACGTCGGGCCCGTGCCGCAGGACACCCCGGCTGACGCTCGGCACGACATTGCGTACGGCGTCCCCGAAGACACCCGGCAGATCCGCCGGAGTGGCGCCCTGCGCCCCGATGCCGGGGGCGAGCAGCGGACCGTTGATCGCGAGGTCGTACGAGGACAGGTCCCCCAGCGTGGCCCCGACGACGGCGCCGAAGGACCCCAGGGGCTCCGCGCCTGCGTTCTCGGCCGCCAGGTGCCCAAGGATCGTCGCGCCGATCGTGCGGCCGTCCTCGCGCACCGCGTGCTGCACCTCGGCGCCCTCGGGGTTGGAGGTGAGCGCGAGCACGAAGAGGCCGGTGCCGTTCTCGCGCGCCAGGTCCACGGCGGGCTTCAGCGAGCCGTAGCCGAGGTAGGGCGAGACCGTGAGGGCGTCGCTGAACAGCGGCGAGTCCTTGTGCAGGAAGGTCTCCGCGTACGCGGCCATGGTCGAGCCGATGTCGCCGCGCTTGGCGTCCATGACCACCAGGGCGCCGGCCGCGCGCAGCTCCTGGACCGCCTTCTCCAGTACGGCGATGCCGCGCGAGCCGAAGCGCTCGAAGAACGCGCTTTGCGGCTTGAACACCGCGACGCTCCCTGCGAGCGCCTCGACGACGGTCCCGGTGAACCGCTCCAGGCCCGCGACGTCGTCGTTCAGGCCCCAGGCGGACAGCAGGGACGCGTGCGGGTCGATGCCGACGCAGAGGGGCCCTCGCTCGTCCATGGCGTGGCGCAGGCGCGTACCGAAGGGTTCGAGGGCACTCATGCGGATTTCCTTACGTCGGCGCCGACGGCCTCGGCGAGGGTGGCGTACGAGCTGGTCCGAAGGCGGGCGGCGAGCCCCTTGTGGATCGCGCGGCCCCAGAAGGGCCCTTCGTAGATGAACGCGCTGTAGCCCTGCACCAGGGTGGCGCCCGCGAGGATCCGCTGCCAGGCGTCCTCGGCGTTCTCGATGCCGCCGACGCCCACGAGCGTGATGCGGTCGCCCACGCGCGCGTAGAGGCGGCGCAGGACCTCCAGGGAGCGCTCCTTGAGGGGCGCTCCGGACAAGCCGCCGGTCTCTCCGTAGAGCGAAGGTTCGGATTGCAAACCGAGGCTCTCGCGCGCGATGGTCGTGTTCGTGGCGATGATGCCGTCCAGACCGAGCTCGACGGCCAGGTCGGCGACCGCGTCGATGTCCTCGTCCGCCAGGTCGGGGGCGATCTTCACGAGCAGCGGCACGCGCCGCCCGGTGACGCTCCGGTCGGCCGCCTCGCGTACGGCGGTGAGGAGCGGGCGCAGCGACTCCGTGGCCTGGAGGTTGCGCAGGCCGGGGGTGTTCGGGGACGACACGTTCACCACGAGGTAGTCGGCGTGGACGGCGAGCCGCTCGGCCGACTTCACGTAGTCGGCGGCGGCCTCCTCCTCGGGGACGACCTTGGTCTTGCCGATGTTCACGCCCACGACCGTCTTGAAGACGGCCTTGCGGGCGCCCAGGCGCTCGGCGACGGCCGCCGAGCCCTCGTTGTTGAATCCCATGCGGTTGATCAGCGCCCGGTCCTTGACGAGGCGGAAGAGCCGCTGCTTGGGGTTGCCGGGCTGCGGCTCCCCCGTGACGGTGCCGATCTCGATGTGGTCGAAGCCCAGCATCGACATGCCGTCGATCGCGACGGCGTTCTTGTCGAAGCCCGCGGCGAGCCCGAAGGGACCGTGCATCCGCAGCCCGAAGGCCTCGGTGCGCAGCTCCTTGTGGCGCGGCGCGAGCACGGCCGCGACGAAGGTGCGCAGCACGGGGACGCGGGCCGCGAGCCGGATCCAGCGGAAGGCCATGTAGTGGGCCTGCTCCGGGTCCATGCGCTTGAAGAGGAGGTTGAAGAAAAGCTTGTACATGTACGTGTCCTCAGCAGAAGGGGGACACCGGATCGGTGTCCCCCTGGTGGGCTGCTAGTCGCGGGCCGCGGTCAGATGCTCCGCGTGTTCCTGGAGTGAACGGACACCCACGTCCCCGTGGTTGAGCGCGTCGATGCCCTGGACGGCGGCGGCGAGCGCCTGGACCGTCGTCAGGCAGGGCACGGAGCGGGAGACCGCCGCCGTACGGATGTCGTAGCCGTCGAGGCGGCCACCCGTGCCGTAGGGGGTGTTGACGATGAGGTCGACCGCGCCGTCGTGGATCAGCTGGACGATCGTCTTCTCGCCGTTCGGGCCCTCGCCCTCGCTCTGCTTGCGCACGATCGTGGCGTTGATGCCGTTGCGCTTGAGCACCTCGGCCGTGCCGGACGTGGCGAGCAACTCGAAGCCGTGCGCGACCAGTTCACGCGCCGGGAAGATCATCGAGCGCTTGTCGCGGTTGGCTACCGAGATGAAGGCGCGCCCCTTCGTCGGCAGCGGACCGTACGCGCCCGCCTGCGACTTGGCGTACGCCGTGCCGAACACCGAGTCGATGCCCATGACTTCACCGGTGGAGCGCATCTCCGGGCCGAGGACGGTGTCGACGCCACGGCCGTGGATGTCGCGGAAGCGGCTCCACGGCATGACGGCTTCCTTCACCGAGATCGGCGCGTCCATCGGCAGCGTGCCGCCGTCGCCGGTCGCCGGGAGCATGCCCTCGGCGCGCAGCTCGGCGACGGTCGCGCCGAGCGAGATGCGCGCGGCGGCCTTGGCCAGCGGCACCGCGGTCGCCTTCGAGGTGAAGGGGACGGTGCGCGAGGCACGCGGGTTGGCCTCAAGGACGTACAGGATGTCCCCGGCCATCGCGAACTGGATGTTGATGAGCCCGCGGACGCCGACGCCCTTGGCGATCGCCTCGGTGGAGATCCGCAGCCGCTTGATGTCGAAGCCGCCGAGCGTGATCGGGGGCAGCGCGCAGGCGGAGTCACCGGAGTGGATCCCGGCCTCCTCGATGTGCTCCATGACGCCGCCGAGGTAGAGCTCCTCGCCGTCGTAGAGCGCGTCCACGTCGATCTCGATCGCGTCGTCCAGGAAGCGGTCGACGAGCACAGGACGCGAGGGGCTGATCTCGGTCGACTCCTCGATGTACGCGGAGAGGCGGGTCTCGTCGTACACGATCTCCATGCCGCGGCCGCCGAGCACGTACGACGGGCGTACGAGGACGGGGTAGCCGATCTCGTCGGCGATGGCCTTGGCCTCGGCGAAGGTGGTGGCGGTGCCGTGCTTGGGCGCCGGGAGACCGGCCTCCGCGAGCACGCGCCCGAAGGCGCCGCGGTCCTCGGCGGCGTGGATGGCCTCGGGCGGGGTGCCCACGACCGGGACGCCGTTGTCCTTGAGCGCCTGCGCGAGGCCGAGCGGGGTCTGGCCGCCGAGCTGGACGATGACGCCCGCGATCGGCCCTGCCTGCGCCTCGGCGTTGACGATCTCCAGGACGTCTTCGAGCGTCAGCGGCTCGAAGTACAGGCGGTCCGAGGTGTCGTAGTCCGTCGAGACGGTCTCCGGGTTGCAGTTGACCATCACGGTCTCGTAGCCCGCGTCGCTCAGCGCGAAGGAGGCGTGGACACAGGAGTAGTCGAACTCGATGCCCTGGCCGATGCGGTTGGGGCCCGAGCCCAGGATGATGACCGCGGGCTTCTCGCGCTTGGCGACCTCGTTCTCCTCGTCGTACGAGGAGTAGAAGTACGGCGTCTTCGCGGCGAACTCGGCGGCGCAGGTGTCGACCGTCTTGTAGACGGGGCGGACGCCGAGCGCGTGCCGGACCTCGCGGACGACGTCCTCGCGCAGGCCGCGGATCTCGCCGATCTGGGCGTCCGAGAAGCCGTGCCGCTTGGCCTCGGCCAGCAGATCGGTGTCCAGGCGCTCGGCGGCGGTCAGCTCGTCCGCGATCTCCTTGATCAGGAAGAGCTGGTCGACGAACCACGGGTCGATCTTCGTGGACTCGAAGACCTCTTCCGGGGTGGCGCCCGCGCGGATGGCCTGCATGACGGTGTTGATGCGCCCGTCGGTCGGCCGGACGGCCTCATCCAGAAGAAGAGCCTTGTCACCGGGCTCGCCCACGAAGGTGAACTGCGAGCCCTTCTTCTCCAGGGACCGCAGCGCCTTCTGCAGCGCCTCGGTGAAGTTGCGGCCGATCGCCATGGCCTCGCCGACCGACTTCATGGTGGTCGTCAGGGTCGAGTCCGCCGAGGGGAACTTCTCGAAGGCGAAACGCGGGGCCTTGACCACTACGTAGTCGAGGGTCGGCTCGAAGGAGGCCGGGGTCTTCTCGGTGATGTCGTTCGGGATCTCGTCCAGCGTGTAGCCGACGGCCAGCTTCGCTGCGATCTTCGCGATCGGGAAGCCGGTGGCCTTCGATGCGAGCGCGGAGGACCGCGAGACACGCGGGTTCATCTCGATGACGATGACCCGGCCGTCCGTCGGGTCGATGGCGAACTGGATGTTGCAGCCGCCGGTGTCGACGCCGACCTCGCGGATGATCGCGATGCCGACGTCACGCAGGGTCTGGTACTCGCGGTCGGTCAGCGTCATCGCGGGCGCGACGGTGATCGAGTCGCCGGTGTGCACGCCCATCGGGTCGAAGTTCTCGATGGAGCAGACGACCACGACGTTGTCGTTCTTGTCGCGCATCAACTCAAGCTCGTACTCCTTCCAGCCGAGGATGGACTCCTCCAGGAGCACCTCGGTGGTCGGCGAGAGCGTGAGGCCCTGCCCGGCGATGCGGCGCAGCTCCTCCTCGTCGTGCGCGAAGCCGGAACCGGCGCCGCCCATGGTGAAGGAGGGGCGGACGACTACGGGGTAGCCGCCGAGCTCGTCGACGCCCTTGAGGACGTCGTCCATGGAGTGGCAGATGTACGAGCGGGCGGACTCGCCGTGGCCGATCTTCTTGTTGACCTCTTCGACGACGCCCTTGAAGAGGTCGCGGTCCTCGCCCTTGTTGATGGCCTCGACGTTGGCGCCGATGAGCTCGACGCCGTACTTCTCCAGGACGCCCTGCTCGTGCATGGAGATCGCGGTGTTGAGCGCGGTCTGGCCACCGAGGGTGGGCAGGAGCGCGTCGGGGCGCTCCTTGGCGATGATCTTCTCGACGAACTCGGGGGTGATCGGCTCGACGTAGGTCGCGTCGGCGATCTCCGGGTCGGTCATGATCGTCGCCGGGTTCGAGTTCACCAGGATGACGCGCAGGCCCTCGGCCTTGAGCACGCGGCAGGCCTGGGTGCCGGAGTAGTCGAACTCCGCTGCCTGGCCGATGACGATCGGGCCGGAGCCGATGACCAGGACGGACTGGATATCGGAGCGCTTAGGCACGCTGGGCTCCTTCTGCGGTCATCAGGGATACGAAACGGTCGAAGAGGTACGCGGCGTCGTGCGGGCCCGCGGCGGCTTCGGGGTGGTACTGGACGCTGAACGCGGGCTGGTCGAGGAGCTGGAGCCCCTCCACCACCTGGTCGTTGAGGCACACGTGGGAGACCTCGGCACGTCCGTAGGGAGTGTCGGAGACCTTGTCGAGCGGCGCGTCGACGGCGAAGCCGTGATTGTGCGCGGTGACCTCGACCTTGCCGGTCGTGCGGTCCTGCACGGGCTGGTTGATGCCGCGGTGGCCGTACTTCAGCTTGTACGTCCCGAAACCGAGCGCACGGCCGAGGATCTGGTTGCCGAAGCAGATGCCGAAGAGCGGGGTCCTGCGCTCCAGGACGGCCCGCATGACGGCGACAGGGCCGTCCGCGGTCGCCGGGTCGCCGGGACCGTTGGAGAAGAACACGCCGTCGGGCTCGACCGCGTAGATGTCCTCGACGGTCGCGGTCGCGGGCAGGACGTGCACCTCGATCCCGCGCTCGGCCATGCGGTGCGGGGTCATGCCCTTGATGCCGAGGTCGACGGCGGCGACGGTGAAGCGCTTCTCGCCGATCGCGGGGACGACGTACGTCTCCTTGGTGGCGACCTCCGCGGCGAGGTTCGAGCCCTTCATCTCGGGCTGCTGGCGGACCTCGGCGAGCATCACGCCCTCGTCGGGGAGCGCGCTGCCGGAGAAGATCCCGACGCGCATCGCGCCGCGCTCGCGCAGGTGGCGGGTGAGCGCACGCGTGTCGATGCCGCTGATGCCCACGACGCCCTGGTTGACGAGTTCCTCGTCGAGCGTGCGCTGGGAGCGCCAGTTGGACGGCACGCGCGCGGGGTCCCGCACGACGTAACCGGCGACCCAGATCCGCTTCGACTCGGGGTCCTCGTCGTTCACGCCCGTGTTGCCGACGTGCGGGGACGTCATGACGACGACCTGACGGTGGTACGAGGGGTCGGTGAGGGTCTCCTGGTAGCCGGTCATGCCGGTGGAGAACACCGCTTCGCCGAAGGTCTCCCCCACGGCCCCGTAGGCGCGGCCGCGGAAGATGCGGCCGTCCTCCAGGACGAGTACGGCGGGAACCTTGCTGGCTCCCCTGGTGGAGGTCGTCATCGTGCGGTGCCTTCCGTAGTGCTGGTGTTGATCATGTTGTTGATGGCCTCGACCCAGTCCGCCTGTTCGGCGGCGTGGTCCGAGCGGAAGCCCGAGTCGATCAGCTTCTCGCCGTGCTCCCACGTGACGATCAGCAGACCGCCCTCCGCGAGGACCTTCCCGGCGATGCCCTTGTCGAGGCGGGCCTCACGCAGCTGTGCGGCCGGGACGAAGAAGTCGACCGCCCCGGGGCGTACGACATCGAGGCCCGCGTCCGTGAGCGTCAGCTCCACGCGGCTGCGGGTACCGAGGCCGTGCGCCACGATGCGGTCGAGCCACTGCCCTGCCGTGGTCGAGCCGTGGTAGCGACCGCTGAGCTCAAGTTTCGCCGGGCCCGGCCCGGTCGGCGCGCTGGGCAGCTCGGGCAGGTCGCCCTGGAGCGTGCCGCGCCACTTCCAGCCCTCGCGCATCAGCCAGTAGACGAGCGCGATGAAGAGCAGAAGGCCGACGACCCAGCCCGCGCGTGCGGCCCAGTCCGTCACGTCCGCCGACTTCTTCTCGGCGGCGATGGTGGCGGCGCTTCCTGCGGCGGCAGAGATCAGAGATGTCACGCGAGCTTCCCGTCGACGACCGTGGCGCGGCCCCGCAGCCACGTGTGCGTCACGCGGCCGGGCAGCTCACGGCCCTCGTAGGGGGTGTTGCCGCTGCGGGAGGCGAAGCCCGCCGGGTCCACGACACCACGGTAAGCCGGATCGAGGAGCGTGAGGTTCGCGGGCTCACCTGCCGAGACGGGGCGTCCGTGGCCCTTGGCCTGCCCGATCTCGGCGGGCTTGACGGACATCCGGTCGGCGACCGCGGCCCAGGTCAGCAGGCCCGTCTCGACCATCGTCTGCTGGACGACGGAGAGCGCGGTCTCCAGGCCCACCATGCCCATGGCGGCCGCGGCCCACTCGCAGTCCTTGTCCTCGTGCGGGTGCGGGGCGTGGTCCGTGGCGACGATGTCGATGGTGCCGTCGGCCAGGGCCTCGCGCAGCGCCATGACGTCGCGCTCGGTGCGCAGCGGCGGGTTGACCTTGTAGACCGGGTTGTACGAGCGGACCATCTCGTCGGTCAGGAGCAGGTGGTGCGGGGTGACCTCGGCGGTCACGTCGATGCCGCGCGACTTGGCCCAGCGCACGATCTCGACCGAACCGGCGGTCGACAGGTGGCAGATGTGCACCCGCGAGCCGACGTGCTCGGCGAGCAGCACGTCACGCGCGATGATCGACTCCTCGGCGACGGCGGGCCAGCCGCCGAGGCCCAGCTCGGCGGAGACGACGCCCTCGTTCATCTGGGCGCCCTCGGTCAGGCGCGGCTCCTGCGCGTGCTGGGCGACGACTCCGCCGAACGCCTTCACGTACTCCAGGGCGCGCCGCATCATCACGGCGTCGTCGACGCACTTGCCGTCGTCGGAGAAGACGGTGACACCGGCCGCGGACTCGTGCATGGCGCCGAGCTCGGCGAGCTTCTTGCCCTCCAGGCCGACGGTGACGGCGCCGATCGGCTGGACGTCCGCGTATCCGCCTTCCTGGCCGAGCCGGTAGACCTGCTCGACGACGCCGGCGGTGTCGGCGACGGGGAAGGTGTTGGCCATGGCGAACACGGCGGTGTAGCCGCCGGAGGCGGCGGCGCGCGTGCCGGTCAGGACGGTCTCGGAGTCCTCGCGGCCGGGCTCGCGCAGGTGGGTGTGCAGGTCGACGAGGCCCGGCAGCAGGATCTTGCCGTCGGCCTCGACGACGGTCGCGTCGCCCGCTTCGATGCCGGCGCCCACCTCGACGATGGTCTCGCCGTCGATCAGGACGTCCTGGGGCTCGCCGCCAAGGACCTTCGCACCACGGATCAGGGTCTTGCTCATGTCTTACTTCTCCTCGGAACCGGTGGGGCGGGTGTGGGTGACGGCGGGTTCGTTCCCGCCCAGGAGCAGGTAGAGAACGGCCATCCGGGTGTGGACGCCGTTGGCGACCTGCTCGATGACCGTGCAGCGGTCGGAGTCGGCGACCTCGGCGGTGATCTCCATGCCGCGCACCATCGGCCCGGGGTGCATCACGATGGCGTGCTCGGGCATCTTCGCCATGCGCTCGCCGTCAAGGCCGTAGCGACGCGAGTACTCGCGCTCGGTCGGGAAGAACGCGGCGTTCATGCGCTCGCGCTGCACGCGCAGCATCATCACGGCGTCGGACTTCGGGAGCACCCGGTCCAGGTCGTACGACACGTCGCAGGGCCAGCTTTCGACGCCGACCGGCACGAGCGTGGGCGGGGCGACCAGGGTGACCTCGGCGCCCAGGGTGTGCAGGAGGTCGACGTTCGAGCGCGCGACGCGGCTGTGCAGGACGTCGCCGACGAGCGTGATGCTCTTGCCGCTCAGGTCCTTGCCCAGGCCCGCGTCCCTGCCGACGAGACGGCGCCGCATGGTGAAGGCGTCGAGCAGCGCCTGGGTGGGGTGCTGGTGGGTGCCGTCGCCCGCGTTGATCACCGGGGCGTCGATCCAGCCGGAGGTGGCGAGCCGGTAGGGGGCGCCGGACGCGCCGTGCCGGATGACGACGGCGTCGACGCCCATCGCCTCCAGGGTCTGGGCGGTGTCCTTCAGGGACTCGCCCTTGGAGACGCTGGATCCCTTGGCGGCGAAGTTGATGACGTCGGCGGAGAGGCGCTTCTCGGCGGCCTCGAAGGAGATCCGGGTCCGGGTCGAGTCCTCGAAGAACAGATTGCAGATCGTGCGGCCGCGCAGGGCCGGAAGCTTCTTGATCGGCCGGTCGGCGACCCGGGCCATCTCCTCGGCGGTGTCGAGGATGAGAACGGCGTCGTCGCGGGTGAGGTCGGCGGCCGAGATGAGGTGTCGCATCATCTGGGTGTACTCCGTCATGTGGAGGTGTGCGGGCACGCGGGCGCGCAGGGGTGTGCCCCGGTGCCCGTGGGGGAAGCCGGTCCTACGCGGAAGCGGGCTTGGCGCCGAGCAGCACGGCGTCGCGGCCGTCCTCCTCGGCGAGCTGGACCTTGACCGTCTCCCGCAGCGACGTGGGGAGGTTCTTGCCGACGTAGTCGGCGCGGATCGGAAGTTCGCGGTGGCCTCGGTCGACGAGGACGGCGAGCTGCACCGCGCGCGGGCGGCCGATGTCGTTCAGGCCGTCGAGGGCTGCGCGGATGGTGCGGCCGGAGAAGAGCACGTCGTCGACGAGGACGACGAGGCGGCCGTCGATGCCGTCACCGGGGATCTCGGTGCGGGCGAGTGCGCGCGGCGGATGCATGCGCAGATCGTCGCGGTACATCGTGATGTCGAGTGAGCCAACCGGGATAGTGCGTCCGGTGATTTCTTCGAGCTTCTCGGCGAGTCGCCGGGCGAGGAAGACGCCACGGGTGGGAATGCCGAGCAGCACCACGTCGTCGGCGCCTTTGGCGCGCTCGACGATCTCGTGCGCGATACGGGTCAACACCCGTGCGATGTCCGGGCCTTCGAGCACGGGCCGGGCGACATCGGGTTCATTCGTGTCGTGCGAGTCCATATGAAACGGACCTCCTTCTCCGCCTCACGGGACGGACCTTAAAGGACGTCGAAATTGCGCCATCCACGCTACCAGCAATGGCAACACCGCCGGTCACGACCCCCCTCGGAGGGGTCGGTACGGACCATTCGGCTTGACGCACCCAAGTAACGCTGCGTAACCTCACAGTGAGTTACCGTTCTTCGTCCGGGGAGCTATATGTCCAGCGAATACGCCAAACAGCTCGGGGCCAAGCTCCGCGCCATCCGTACCCAGCAGGGCCTTTCCCTCCACGGCGTCGAGGAGAAGTCCCAGGGACGCTGGAAGGCGGTCGTGGTCGGTTCGTACGAACGCGGCGACCGCGCCGTGACCGTACAGCGCCTTGCCGAGCTGGCGGACTTCTACGGCGTCCCGGTCCAGGAGCTGCTGCCAGGCACCGCTCCGGGCGGTGCGGCCGAGCCGCCGCCCAAGCTCGTGCTCGATCTTGAGCGCCTCGCGCACGTCCCGCAGGAGAAGGCAGGCCCGCTGCAGCGGTATGCCGCCACGATCCAGTCGCAGCGCGGTGACTACAACGGCAAGGTGCTCTCGATCCGCCAGGACGACCTGCGCACCCTCGCCGTGATCTATGACCAGTCGCCCTCGGTTCTCACCGAGCAGCTGATCAGCTGGGGCGTCCTGGACGCGGACGCGCGCCGCGCCGTCGCCCACGACGACGTCTGATCCCTCAAGCGAGAGCTGAGCAGAAACGTAACGCCGGGGTGGCCGGAACCGATCGGTTCCGGCCGTTCTGCGTACGTGTGAGCCCTCGGGACGCCCCAGAGGCCCCAGGGAGCCCCGGAGTACGCCAGAGGGCCCGCAGCGTGTCGCTGCGGGCCCTCTGAGCGGCAGGGGAGGCTTACGCCTCGTCGCGGCGCAGACTCGGCTTCAGGTCCTTGAACCGGCCGAGCAGGCCGTTCACGAAGGACGGCGAGTCGTCCGTGGAGAACTCCTTGGCGAGCTGCACGGCCTCGTCGATCACCACGGCGTCCGGCGTCGCGTCGACCCAGATCAGCTCGTAGGCACCGAGCCGCAGGATGTTGCGGTCGACGACCGGCATCCTGTCCAGGGTCCACCCGACGGCGTACTGCGAGATCAGCTCGTCGATGTGACGCGCGTGCTGCGCGTACCCCTCGACCAGCTCCATCGTGAACTCGCTCACCGGCGGCTGCCGGGTATCGGTCCGCGAGTGGCGCACCCAGTCCGCGAGGACCGTCACTACATCTGCGCCACGCTGGTCGGCCTCGAAAAGGATCTGGAAGGCGCGCTTGCGGGCCGTATTACGAGCAGCCACGGTTAGCTGTTCACCCGGCCGAGGTAGCCGCTGTCACGGGTGTCGACCTTGATCTTCTCGCCGGTGGTGATGAAGAGCGGCACCTGGATCTGGTGGCCGGTCTCCAGCGTCGCGGGCTTGGTGCCGCCGGTGGAGCGGTCGCCCTGGACGCCGGGCTCGGTCTCCTGGATGACCAGCTCGACGGCGGCCGGCAGCTCGACGAAGAGGACTTCGCCCTCGTGCTGCGCGACGGAGGCCGTGAAGCCCTCGATCAGGAAGTTGGCGGCGTCACCGACGGACTTGCGGTCGACGTGCAGCTGGTCGTACGTCTCCATGTCCATGAAGACGAAGTAGTCGCCGTCCATGTAGGAGAACTGCATGTCGCGCTTGTCGATCGTCGCCGTGTCGACCTTGACGCCGGCGTTGAAGGTCTTGTCGACCACCTTGCCGGACATCACGTTCTTGAGCTTGGTGCGCACAAAGGCAGGGCCCTTGCCGGGCTTGACGTGCTGGAACTCGACGACGGACCAGAGCTGGCCCCCGTCGAGCTTGAGCACCAGGCCGTTCTTGAGGTCGTTCGTGGAAGCCACGGTTGCGGAATCTCCTGGACTGACGTGGACGACCCCGGCGCACGCGCATAGCTCGAGGCTAGAGCGCGAGCAGCTCCTTGGTCGTAATGGTGAGTAGCTCGGGTCCGCCGTCCGCCTCGGGGCGCACGACGAGCGTGTCATCGATCCGGACACCACCCCGTCCCGGGATGTGAACCCCCGGTTCGACGGTGACCGGCACGCAGGCGTCCAGTTTACCCATGGCTGCGGGCGCCAACTGCGGGTCCTCGTCGATTTCGAGCCCCAGACCGTGTCCCATCAGCGGAGCTAGACCATCCGCATACCCCGCGGAGTCCAGTACATGCCGTGCCGCGCGGTCGATGTCGCGGTAGGCGGCGCCCGGTGTGAGAGCCTCCCTGCCCGCCCGCTGAGCGGCGAAGACGAGGTCGTACAGCTCGATCTGCCAATCCGCGGGAGACGTACCGATGACGAACGTACGCCCGATCTCGCAACGATAACCTCGATAGCTGGCCCCCAGGCACACGGAGAGGAAATCCCCTTCCTCCACCCGCCGGTCCGAGGGCCTGTGACCTCCGCGGCCGGAGTTCGGCCCGGTGCCTACCGAGGTCGGGAAGGCGGGCCCGTCCGCGCCGTGATCGACGAGGCGGCGCTCCAGCTCGAGGGCGAGATGACGTTCCGTGCGCCCCACGAGAATGGATTCGAGCAGTTCGCCCAGCGCCTGGTCGGCGATCTCGGAACCGATCCGCAGGCAGGAGATCTCCTCCTCGTCCTTGACGAGCCGCAGCTGTTCGACCGCTCCCCCGAGATCCGTGAGCCGCAGCCGCGGCGCGACGGAACCCAGCGCGCGATGGCGGGCGACGGTGAGGTCGTGCTCCTCCACGGCGAGCGAATCCGCACCCTGCGCGGCCACGAGATCGGCCCCCGCGACGGCCGGATCCCCGCCGGAAGTGTCGAGCAACTGCACCCGCAGCCCCTCGTCGGGCCGCCCCTCGCCCTGCTCGTCGCCCAGCGGCCTGCCGCACAGCAGCAGATCCTCGGCCCTGCCGAGCAGGAGCACCGCGCCCTGCGGCGCCGCCCCCGCGAGATACCGCACGTTGGCGGGGCGGGACACCAACGCCGACGCGCTGCCGCCCGCGGCACAACGCTCCCTCAGCCGCTCACGGCGGGCCGCGTACACCTCTGACATGGGACGAGCCTATGAGCGGCGGCGCCGGACGGCCCGTTCAGCGCACCCGACCGAGCGGCCCGCGACCTACCACTGCGCTACCACTGCGGCGGGCTCGCGATGGAGCGGGCGAGGACGTCGTCCAGGACCCGGGCCGTGGCGGGCACGTCCAGCTGGGAGTTGTCGATGATGGGCAGGCCCGAGCCGTACCAGCCGGCCATGCGGCCGTGGATGCGGGCCACTTCCTCGTCCGTGAGACGGCGGTTTCCGCTGCGCTCCGCGTTGCGCTCCAGGACGATCTCCAGGCCGGGCAGCAGGACCACCGGCAGCAGCCCTGGACCCACGTGGCGCTTCCAGCCGCCGAGGCCGACGACCGGGCGGTCGGGGAAGACCGCGTCGTCGAGGATGCACGAGATGCCGTTGGCCAGGAAGTTCCGCGCGGCGAAGCCGCAGGTGCGGCGGGCCAGGCGGTACTGCGCCTCGGAGTGGTCGTTCCAACCGGACTGGGGGTCCGCGAAACCCGAGCACACCCATTCCCGGACGTCGTCGAGGCTGATGTGGGCGGTCGGCACCCGGCGGTGCTCCGCCCAGAACTTGGCGACGCTCGTCTTGCCCGCGCCCGCGGGGCCGATCAGGAGGACGGCGAGCGTGGTGGCACCGGTGTCCGCCTGGGCGGTGCCGGGCGGCGGGCTCGGCATGGCGACGGGGCCGCCGGGCGGGAGCTGGATGTGCCCCGTCGTGTCCGGGGTCGGGGGCACGGGGGCGCCGGGGACATGGCCG
>NZ_BAAAUG010000046.1:0-108417 GCF_039533825.1 Streptomyces rectiviolaceus | reverse complement strand
CCAAGGCCGCCGCGAACGGCGCCGATCCCGTGGTGCCCGCGTCCACCGCCGAGCCGGACGCGGGGTCCGCGTGGCGGCCGTGGCGGTTCCGGATGTCGAACGACGTGTGGGGGACGCCCGCCGTCGCGGGGAACCTCGTGTACGTCACGTCCTTCGAGGTCCACGCCCTGGACGTCGGCACGGGCCGCCGCAGCTTCAAGACGCGGGACGTCGCCTGGTCCATGGCGGTCGCCGACGGACGCATCCACGCCTCGGACGGCCCCACGCTCTACGCCCTCGACGGCGCCGACGGCACCGACCTGTGGCGCCTGAACACCGACGCCTGGGTGTACTCCCTGCAGGCCGACCGCGGCACCGTCGTCACCGGGACGCGCGGCGGCGGCGTACAGGCCTGGGAGGCCGCGAACGGCGAGAAGCTCTGGGAGATCACCGGGGCCCAGACCGACTTCGAGACCCCCGAGGCGGGACCCGTCGTCCACGACGGCACGGTCTACGTCTGGAAGGACGCGCGCCTGCGCGCCCTGGAGGCCCGCACGGGCGACGAGCGGTGGTCGTACCCCATCGGCGACGCGGCCTCCTGCGGCGGAGTGCCGGTGCGGCTCGCGCCCGCGCAGGACGGGTACGTGTACGTGTCCGCGGGGTCCCGTGTCCTCGCGATCGACGTGGCGGGCGGCCACGTCCGGTGGCACTTCGAGGCGCCCGCCGCGTTCCTGTGTCCCCCCGCGTTCGCGCCGGGACCCGCGGTCACCGGCGGTGGCGTGTACCTGGCGGACTACCTGGGCACGGTGTACGCCCTCGACGCCACGGACGGCCGTGACCGGTGGCGCATCGCCACGGAGTCCCGTGCGTCGATCGAGCCCGTCCTGGTCGCCGACGGCCACGTCCACGTGGGCAGCGGCAAGGGGCTCTACACGCTGGACGCGGTGACGGGCACGCCGAAGTGGCGGTTCCAGGCGGGCGGCGAGGTCGTCGGAACGCCGGTGGTCGCCGACCGGCGGATCCACTTCGGGTCGACGGACCACCTGCTGTACACGCTGAAGGCGGACGACGGCCGCCTGCGCTGGAAGCTGGCCACGGGCGGCGAGATCACCGGGGCGCCGGTGGTGCGGGATGGCGTGGTGTACGCGTGCAGCAAGGACCGCTGTGTGTACGCGCTGGACGCGGAGCGGGGGACCGGGACCGCCCGGTCCTAGCCGGACCTGGGCGGGCCTGGGCGATGCTCGGGTGCGGGCCGAGTCCGGCCTGTGCCGCCGCTTCGCGGCGGATCTTTCCCGCCCACCCACCCGATTGCCCCGCATCGGGCGTCCCATCGTGACGGCCGTCGTACCAGCGTCGGAAGGGGCTCCGGACGGCGGCCGTCCACTCGTGACGTTACGCCGAGTGCATGAACCCTGCCAGGCGGCGGACCGGGCCGCTCACCTGGTACGGAAGCCGGAACCACGCCCCGTGAACAGCCCCGCCTGCCGCTCCGGCGGCAGATTGCCGAGCGCGATGAGATGCGGCGCCTGGGACAGGGCCTGGGCGCGGGTCGCCTCCTTCGCCGACCACAGCGCGCGTACCGTGCCCTGGACCGGCTCGGTCGGGTAGGACGCGATGACCTCCGCCGACCTGGTGGCTGCCGCCAACAGGTCGGCCGAGGGCGCCAGTTCGGAGACCAGGCCCGTCTCGTACGCCCTCCGCGCGGAGACCCTCTCGGCCGTCCCCATCAGCGACATCCTGGCGACCTCGCCGAACGGCATCCGCTGCGCCATGAGGATCGCCTCGTACGCGCTGACCATGCCGTACGTGGTGTGCGGGTCGAAGAACGTGGCGTGCTCGGCGGCGATGACGAACTCCGACTCGCCCAAGAGATAGAAGGCGCCGCCGCACGCCATGCCGTTGACGGCGGCGATGACCGGCTTCCACAGGTCATTCGCCTTGGGGCCGATGGAGAGGAGCGGATCGTCCATCGAGTAGGGGGAGCCGGGCTGCGGCACGTCCGTGTCGCGGTCGATCCCCGTGCAGAACGCCTTCTCCCCGGCGCCGGTGAGCACGATGGCCCGCACGGTGTCGTCGAAGCGGAACTCCCGCCAGGCTGCGGCGAGTTGTCCGGCCGTCTCGGGGTCGATGGCGTTGTGGCGGGCGGGGCGGTCGAGGGTGACGACCGCGACGCCCGTGTCCTTGTCGAACGCCGTACGCAGGCTCATGGCCGCTCCAGGAGCCAGCGGGGCATCGCGATCCCGTCCACGTCGGTGAACGCGACCTGCACCTTCGCGCCGATGCGGAGACGGTCGGGGTCGACGGAGTTCAGCGGGGCGTCCGGAGCGGCGACGAGGTTGCCGACCAGGCGGATGCGGGGGGCGTCGGCCAGCTCGACGATGATCGCGTTGTACGGGGCCTGTGCCGCGTACGCGGGGAGCAGGGGTGGGTGTGGGCGGACGTAGGACCAGATACGGCCGCGTCCGCTCATGCGTTGCCACTCGGCTTCGAAGGACTGGCAGTGGGGGCAGCAGGGCCTGGGCGGACACCGCAGCTCCCCACAGCTGGGGTTGGCGCAGGCCTGGATCCTTAGTTCGCCCTGGGCTGCGTACTCCCAGAACGGGGCGCCGTCTTTGTCGATGGTGGGAGGCAGTAGGGGCTCGGTCGGTGTCGTCGCGTCTGCCATGTTGCGGCCTCTTTCGGGTGCGGGTCTGTTGTGGCTTGTCGCGCAGTTCCCCGCGCCCCTACGGGGCCCGCAGCAGTACCGCCGACGTCGGTACGCCCTCGCCCGCCGTCACCAAACACGTTGCCGCATCGGGGACTTGAGCCGTGCTCGTGCCCCGCAACTGCTTCACGCCCTCGTTGATGAGGTTGAAGCCGTGGACGTAGGCCTCGCTCAGGCCGCCGCCACCGGTGTTGATCGGCAGGCGGCCACCGCTCTCCAGTGCGCCACCCTCCGTGAACGCGCCGCCCTCGCCACGGCCGCAGAAGCCGTATCCCTCCAGGGACAGCGGGATCAGGGGCGTGAACGCGTCGTAGATCTGGGCCACGTCCACGTCCTCGGGGGCGAAGTCCGCCTGTTTCCAGAGGTGGCGGGCCGCCGTCCAGGCGGGGCCCGTCAGCGGGTCGTCGTTCCAGTAGTTGACCATCCCGTGGTGCTGCGCGGGCAGCCCCTGGGCGACGGAGTGGACGTACACGGGCTTCTGTCGGCAGTCCCGTGCACGCTCGGCCGACACGATCACGCACGCCAACGCGCCGTCAGTCTCAAGGCAGTTGTCGAACAGACACAGAGGCTCGCTGATCCATCTCGACGACATGTACATCTCGCGGGTCAGGGGGCGTTCGTACATCATCGCGGCCGGATTCTGGTTGGCCCGGTTCCTGCACGCGAGGGCGACATTGAACAGGTGGTCGCGGGTCGCCCCGTACTCGTGCATGTAGCGGCGCGCCAGCATCCCGATCTCGTCCGCCGGGCGGAGAAGCCCGAAGGGGCGGGTCCACTGGCCGGGAGTGGGGAGTTGGACCGCCGTGTTCTTCCAGGGGCGCGGACCGCTGCCCCGCTTACGGGAGCGCCAGGCGATGCCTACGCTCGCCTGCCCGGTGGCGATGGCGGCCGCGAGGTGCGCGATGGTCGCGCAGGAACCGCCGCCGCCGTAGCCCACCTTGCTGAAGAAGGTCACGTCGCCCGCGCCGATCGCCTTGGCGACCTCGACCTCGTCCGTCTCCTCCATCGTGTACGAGGCGAACGCGTCGACCTCGGACGGGGCGATGCCCGCGTCGTCGAGCGCGGCGACGATCGCCCGGCAGGCCAACGTCTTCTCGTCGTCGGGCAGTTGTTTCGCGAAGGCGGTCTGCCCGATCCCGACTATCGCTGTAGCGTCTTTGAGTGAAGCCATGGGCAACGACACCTCCGCGAGTGGCGAGGCCCCAGGGCTTCGCCATACGTCGTCCCGACTGCTGACAGCGCGTCAGGTTACAGCTAATCTGACGGATAGTCAGCTACTGCGGCGGAGGGGCTTGCGATGCGCGGCGACCTGGAGTGGGGCAGCATCCCGGGACTGGTCCGGGCGGCGGCCGAGCGGTACGGAGACCGGGAGGCGGTCGTCGAGGGCCGCACCCGCATCTCGTACGCGGAGCTCGGCCGGCGCGTGGAGCGGGCCGCCGCCGCGTGCATGGCGAACGGCGTCAACTCCGGTGACCGAGTGGCCGTCTGGGCCCCGAACACGCTGGACTGGATCGTCTCGGCGCTGGGCGCGGTATCGGCGGGCGCGGTCCTCGTCCCCCTCAACACCCGCTTCAAGGGCGCCGAGGCGTCCTACGTACTGCAACGCAGCCGCGCGAAGCTGCTCTTCGTGACGGGCACCTTCCTCGGCACGTCGTACGTCGCATCGCTGCGCCGCGCGGCGGTGGAGGGGAAGGGGGACGGACCGCTGCCCGGCCTCCCACACCTGGAGCAGGTGGTCGTCCTCTCCGACGACGCACCGGAGGACTTCCGAACCTGGAAGGACTTCGTGGCCAGTGGCGACGGGGTGAGCGCGCAGGACGTACGGGAGCGCGCGGACGGCGTCGATGCGGCGGCACCGTCGGACATCATCTACACATCGGGCACGACAGGACGCCCCAAGGGCGCGGTCATCACCCACGCCCAGACCCTGCGCTGCTACGGCGTCTGGAGTGAACTCGCGGGCCTCCGCGAAGGCGACCGCTACCTGATCGTCAACCCCTTCTTCCACACCTTCGGCTACAAGGCGGGGATCATCGCCTGCCTGATGCGCGGCGCGACGATGATCCCGCAGCCGGTCTTCAACGTGGACACCGTCCTCGCGAACGTGGCCGCGGAGAGAATCTCGGTCCTCCCCGGCCCGCCGACCCTGCACCAGTCCCTCCTGGACCACCCCGCCCGCGACCAGCACGACCTGTCGGCCCTGCGCCTGGTGGTGACGGGCGCGGCGGTGGTCCCCCTGCAGCTGGTCGAACGCCTGCGCACCGAACTGCACATCGCCACGGTCCTGACGGCGTACGGCCTCTCGGAGGCGAGCGGCATCGTCACGATGTGCCGCCAGGGAGACGCAGCGCGGGTCATCGCATCCACCTCGGGCCGAGCCATCCCGGACACGGAGGTGCGGGTGGTGAGCCCCGGCGGCGAGAAGCTCTCACCGGGCCATCCGGGAGAGGTCCTCGTACGCGGACACAACGTCATGCAGGGCTACTTCGAGGACCCGGCGGAGACGAAGAAGGCGGTCACGCCGGACGGCTGGCTGCGGACGGGCGACGTCGGGGTCCTCGACGAGGCGGGCAACCTCCGCATCACGGACCGCATCAAGGACATGTTCATCGTCGGCGGATTCAACGCCTACCCCGCGGAGATAGAGCAGCTCATCGGCGTGCACCCGCAGGTCGCGGACGTGGCGGTGATCGGCGTCCCGGATCCGCGGCTCGGCGAGGTGGGGAAGGCGTACGTGGTGCGGCGGCCCGGGGCGGTCCTCACCTCCGACGACCTGATCGCGTGGTCACGCCGCGAGATGGCGAACTACAAGGTCCCCAGGGAGATCGAGTTCGTGACGGAGCTGCCGAGGAACGCGAGCGGCAAGGTCCTCAAACGCGAACTGCGGGGCGGCAAGCGCTAGTTGCCCCTCAGGCAGCTCGCTCGGCGGCACTGCGCTCGACGCAGAATTCGTTGCCCTCCAGGTCGGTGAGCGTGACCCAGCCTCGCCCGTCGGGCATGCGGTGGTCGCCCACGACCTTGGCGCCAAGCGCTACGAGCCGCTCGACCTCCTCGTCGCGGGTGCGGTCCTGCGGCTGCAGGTCGACGTGCAGGCGGTTCTTCATGGTCTTGCCCTCGGGCACGGTCACGAAGAGCACGGTGATGCCATCGGCCTCGACGAGGGCTTCCGGGTCACCGGGGACGTCCTCGTCGGAGACCTTCCCGCCGAGTATCTCGGCCCAGAAGGTGCCCTGACGGTAGGCGTCGGAACAGTCGAATGTGAGGTGGCGCACAAGTGAGGTCATGCGCGGCACTATCCGTGAGGGGTGCGGGGCTGTCCACCGAGTTTCCGGCGCCCGCAGCCGGGGTCACGTCGGCCAGCCGCTGACCTGGAGGATGTACACGCACTCGTGCCGGGCGATGGTCAGGTCTCGTCCGGGTCATACTCCCAACGCCAACTATCCATCGGCCAGGGCCTTCCCGGCCGCGATGTGGAGCTCCCGGATCTCGTCCATGGCGGCACGCCACGCCGGCTCGTCCCGATCGGTGGCCTGCGCGGTGTATTCG
Organism: Streptomyces rectiviolaceus; assembly: GCF_039533825.1. Classification (NCBI taxonomy): domain Bacteria; kingdom Bacillati; phylum Actinomycetota; class Actinomycetes; order Kitasatosporales; family Streptomycetaceae; genus Streptomyces; species Streptomyces rectiviolaceus. Next base: position 102,188 of record NZ_BAAAUG010000046.1, on the reverse strand, counting down.
GCTGCGCGCAACCGAGCGGCGGAGGCGGGCATGCGGGCGATCTCGATGGTGACCGCCCAGGCTTCCAGGAACTGCGTGATCGGCCCGAGGGATCCGGTCTGCGCCGCCAGCGCGACGGCCTCGTCCGGCGCAGGCGTACAGGAGAGTAAGCGAACCTCCTGAACGCATGTTCTGAACCAGCGTTCTGAACGGATGTTCAAGACTGTTGTACGGTGGATCCATGGGACACCGAGAACAGCTGATGACCGGCGCCAAGCGATGCCTTCAGGAGCGGGGATACGCCCGTACGACCTCCCGGGACATCGCGGCCGCCGCGAACAACGCGCCCGTGGGGACGATCAACTACCACTACGGCTCCAAGGAGGCCCTGCTCAATGCCGCCCTCCTGGAGACCCTCATGGAGTGGGGCACGGCGATCATGGACCGGCCGTCGGACGCGGAGGGCGGCGCGCCCGAGCCCCTGGAGCGGATGTGGGCCCGCATCATCGGCTCGCAGGCCACGGACCGGCCCATGCTGGTCGCGAGCACCGAGGCCTTCGCCCAGGCCGAGCGCGCCCCCGAGATCCGCGAGCAGATCGCGGCCGCGTACGAGCGCGCGCGCCCCGAGATGGCCGCCCACCTGCACGGCATCGACGCCTCCGCCGACCCGGACACGGCCCGCGCGGTCGGCTCCGTACACATGGCCCTGGTCGCGGGCCTGACCCAGCAGTGGCTCATCGACCCGGACCACGCGCCGTCGGCCCACGACGTGGCGGCCGGCCTGCGCGTCATCGCCCGACGGCTCGAAGAGGAAGCGGAGTCCGAAGGGGAAGCGGAGTCCGGAGGGGAAACCGAGCCCGCCCCGACCGCCGACTGACCGGGGGAGTGGAAGTGCCGAAGCCCTTCACCCACCTGCACGTCCACACCCAGTACTCGCTCCTCGACGGCGCCGCCCGCCTCGGCGACATGTTCAAGGCCTGCGCCGAGATGGGCATGTCGCACATCGCGATGACGGACCACGGCAATCTGCACGGCGCGTACGACTTCTTCCACCAGGCCAAGGGCGCGGGCGTCACGCCGATCATCGGCATCGAGGCGTACGTCGCCCCGGAGTCCCGCCGGAACAAGCGGAAGGTCAAGTGGGGCCAGCCGCACCAGAAGCGTGACGACGTGTCCGGCTCGGGTGGTTACACCCACAAGACGATCTGGGCGTCGAACAGCACGGGCCTGCACAACCTCTTCCGGCTCTCCTCGGACGCGTATGCCGAGGGCTGGCTGCAGAAGTGGCCCCGCATGGACAAGGAGACGATCTCCCGGTGGTCGGAGGGGCTCATCGCCTCCACCGGCTGCCCTTCGGGCGAACTCCAGACCCGCCTGCGCCTCGGCCAGTTCGACGAGGCCCGCAAGGCGGCGGGCGAGTACCAGGACATCTTCGGCAAGGACCGCTATTTCCTGGAACTGATGGACCTCGGCATCGACATCGAACGCCGGGTCAGGGACGGCCTGTTGGAGATCGGCAAGGAGCTGGGAATTCCTCCACTCGTCACGAACGACTCCCACTACACCTACGCCCATGAATCCGCCGCGCACGACGCCCTGCTCTGCATCCAGACCGGCAAGAACCTCTCCGATCCCGACCGTTTCCGTTTCGACGGCACGGGATACCACCTGAAGTCCACGGACGAGATGTACGCCATCGACTCATCGGACGCCTGGCAGGAGGGGTGCCGCAACACGCTTCTGGTGGCCGAGCAGATCGACACCACCGGGATGTTCGAGAAGCGCGACCTCATGCCCAAATTCGCCGTGCCGGAGGGCTATTCGGAGGTCAGCTGGTTCCGGGAGGAGGTGGCCACGGGAATGCGGCGGCGGTTCCCCGAGGGGGTGGGGGACGCGTATGCGCGGCAGGCGGAGTACGAGATGGACATCATCATCCAGATGGGGTTCCCCGGGTATTTCCTGGTGGTCGCCGACTTCATCATGTGGGCCAAGAACAACGGCATCGCGGTGGGCCCGGGACGCGGTTCGGCGGCCGGTTCACTCGTCTCGTACGCGATGAGCATCACGGACCTGGACCCCATCGAGCACGGCCTCATCTTCGAGCGGTTCCTCAACCCCGAACGCGTGTCGATGCCGGACGTCGACATCGACTTCGACGAGCGCAGGCGCGTGGAAGTCATCCGCTATGTGACGGAGAAGTACGGCGCCGACAAGGTCGCCATGATCGGCACATACGGAAAGATCAAGGCGAAGAACGCCATCAAGGACTCCGCGCGGGTCCTCGGATATCCGTACGCGATGGGCGACCGCCTCACCAAGGCGATGCCACCGGACGCGGGCGGAAAGGGAATTGAACTCGCGGGCATCACGGACCCCTCTCATCCCCGCCATGGCGAGGCTGGCGAGATCCGTGGAATGTACGAGAACGAACCCGACGTACGGAAGGTCATCGACACCGCGAAGGGTGTGGAGGGCCTGGTCAGGCAGATGGGCGTGCACGCGGCCGGCGTCATCATGTCCAGTGAGCCGATCACCGACCACGTGCCGGTATGGGTACGACACACGGACGGCGTGACGATCACGCAGTGGGACTACCCCCAGTGCGAGTCGCTCGGCCTGCTGAAAATGGACTTCCTGGGCCTGCGCAACCTGACCATCATGGACGACGCGGTCAAAATGGTGGCGGCGAACAAGGGCGTGGACCTCGACCTGCTCTCCATTCCCCTGGCGGATTCCCGCACCTTCGAGCTCTTCGGACGCGGCGACACGTTGGGGGTGTTCCAGTTCGACGGCGGCCCGATGCGCTCGCTGATGCGGCTGATGAAGCCGGACGAGTTCGAGGACATCACGGCGGTCACGGCGCTGTACCGGCCGGGCCCGATGGGCATGAATACGCACACGAATTACGCGCTGCGGAAGAACGCCCAGCAGGAGATCACCCCCATTCACCCGGAGGTGGAGGAGCCCCTGCGGGAAGTGCTCGGCCTGACGTACGGCCTGGTCGTCTACCAGGAGCAGGTGCAGAAGGCGGCCCAGGTGCTCGCGGGCTACACGCTTGGCCAGGCGGACCTGCTGCGCAGGGCCATGGGCAAGAAAAAGAAAGAGGTCCTGGACAAGGAGTTCATCCCGTTCCGTGACGGCTGCCGGGAGCGCGGATACAGCGATGAGGCGATCCAGGCCGTCTGGGACGTCCTGGTCCCGTTCGCGGGCTACGCGTTCAACAAGGCGCATGCGGCTGCCTACGCACTGGTCTCGTACTGGACGGCGTACCTGAAGGCGAACTACCCGGCCGAGTACATGGCCGCCGTGCTGACCTCCGTCCGTGACGACAAGGACAAGTCGGCGGTCTATCTGAACGAGTGCCGCCGGATGGGGATCAGGGTCCTGCCGCCGAATGTGAACGCGTCGGTGGCGAACTTCGCCGCGCAGGGCGACGACGTCATTCTCTTCGGCCTGACGGCGGTACGGAACGTCGGCGCGAACGTGGTCGATTCGATCGTCAAGTGCCGCGAGCAGAAAGGGAAGTACGAGTCCTTCCCGGACTACCTGGAGAAGGTGGACGCGACCGCCTGCAACAAGCGGACGACCGAATCCCTCATCAAGGCGGGGGCGTTCGACGAGATGGGCCATACGCGCAAAGGCCTGACGGCCTGCTACGAACCCCTGATCGACAACGTCGTACAGGTGAAGCGGAAGGAGGCGGAGGGCCAGTTCGACCTCTTCGGTGACGGCGGCGGTGACGGGGGCGGGGCTGCGGAGCCGACACTGGGGCTCGACGTCGATTTCCCCTCCGAGGAGTGGGAGAAGAGCCATCTCCTCGCCCAGGAGCGGGAGATGCTCGGCCTGTACGTCTCCGACCACCCCCTGTTCGGCATCGAGCACGTCCTGTCCGCCAAGGCCGACGCGGCAATCGCGAGCCTCACCGGGGGCGAGCACGCGGACGGCGCGGTGGTGACGATCGGGGGCATCATCTCCGGCCTTCAGCGGAAGGTGACGAAGCAGGGCAACGCGTGGGCGGTCGCCACGGTGGAGGATCTGGCGGGATCGCTGGAGTGCCTGTTCTTCCCGGCGACGTACCAGCTCCTGTCCACCCAACTGGTGGAGGACACCGTGGTGTTCGTGAAGGGCCGCCTCGACAAGCGGGAGGACGTCCCGCGCCTGGTGGGAATGGAACTCTCGGTCCCGGACCTCACGCACGCGGCGGCAGACGCGCCAGTCGTCCTCGACATGCACGAGCCCCAGGTGACCCCGCGCGCGGTCGCCCAGCTGAAGGAGATCCTCCGCTCGCACCCGGGCCCCACGGAGGTGCGGCTGCGGGTGCGGGGGAGGGAGCGGACGACGGTGTACCGCCTCGGGTTCAGGGTCGCGGTCCGCCCCGAGCTGTGGGCGGACCTCAAGGCGGCGGTGGTGGTGGCGCGGGGCTGAACCATTTACCGAGGGCCATTTGCCGACTCGGCAAAGTTCCTCGCGGACGGTGGGGGCAGGGGCCAGGATCATGACGTACGTACCTGTTCCGTACGTATCGATCCTGATCCGGGAGGAAACATGCCGCACCCCACCCAGCACCACCGACTGGTGGACGTCCCTGGCGGTCGGATCCACCTCGTGGAGCAAGGGACCGGCCCCCTGGTCCTCCTCGTCCACGGCTTCCCCGAGTCCTGGTACTCGTGGCGCCACCAGCTCCCGGTGCTTGCCGAGGCGGGCTTCCGCGCGGTGGCGATCGACGTACGCGGCTACGGCCGCTCGTCGAAGCCGCGCGAGGTGGACGCGTACCGGATGCTGGCGCACGTGGCCGACAACGTCGGAGTCGTACGCGCCCTGGGTGCGGAGACGGCGACGATCGTGGGCCACGACTGGGGCTCGCCCATCGCGGCCAACTCGGCACTGCTGAGGCCGGACGTCTTCACGGCGGTGGGCTTGCTGAGCGTCCCGTACGCACCCCGGGGCGGCCCCCGCCCCACGGACGCGTTCGCCATGATCGGCGGCGCTGACGAGGAGTTCTACGTCAGCTACTTCCAGGAGCCGGGGAGGGCGGAGGCGGAGATCGAACCGGATGTGCGGGGCTGGCTCGCGGGCTTCTACGCGGGCCTGTCGGCGGACACGATGCCGCAGCCGGACGCCCCGAGCCTCCACTTCGTGCCCCGGGACGGGCGGATGTCGGACCGTTTCCCGCCGACAGGGCCCTTGCCCTCCTGGCTGACGGAGGCCGATCTCGACGTCTACGCGGCCGAGTTCGAGCGCACGGGCCTGACCGGAGCGCTCAACCGCTACCGCAACGTCGACCGCGACTGGGAGGACCTGGCGCCCTGGGACGGAGCCCCCATCACCCAGCCGTCACTGTTCATCGGCGGCGACCAGGACCCGTCGACGACATGGCTTGCCGACGCGATCAAGGCGTACCCGGAGACCCTGCCCGGCCTGGGTTCCTCGCACATCCTGGACGGGTGCGGGCACTGGGTGCAGCAGGAACGGGCCTTCGAGGTGAACCGGCTCCTGGTGGAGTGGCTTCGGGCGTTCCACTGAGTTATCCACAGGGGGCGCCGGGGGCGAGCCCTCTGCGGGAGCCTTGTGGGACACGGTCTGCTAGGAGACGGCCTGCGCCCGGAACTTTTCCACGAGCGCGGTGGGGGCCTTGTCGGGGGAGCCCGCGTCGTACGGCGGCTGGGGGTCGTACTCGATGAGCAGTTGTACGGTCTGCGCGTGCTCGTCGCCCGCGATCTTCCCGGCGAGGGTGAGGCCCATGTCGATACCGGCGGAGACACCGGCGCCGGTGACGTACTTCCCGTCGAAGACGACGCGCTCCCCGGTCGAGTCGACCCCGAACTGCTTGATCTGCTCCAGCGCCAGCCAATGGGACGTGGCCCGGCGGCCCTTGAGGAGGCCCGCGGCGGCGAGGATGAGCGAGCCGGTGCAGACGGAGGTCGTCCAGGTGGTGGTGGCGTCGACGCCGCAAAGCCAGTTCAGCACCGTCTCGTTCTCGAGGTCGGGCTCCGGGCTTCCCGGTACGACGACGATGTCCGGGCTGCTCACCTCGGCGAGGGACTTCGTGGCGACGAGGGAGAGGGCGCGGGTGTCGTCGAGCACGGGGCCCGCGTTCTCGGCGACGAAGACGACTTCGGCGCCGGGAAGGCCGGCGAGGGTCTGGAAGGGGCCTATCGCGTCGAGGACGGTGAACTTGTCGTAGAGCAGGATCGCGATCTGCATGGGGTCCCTTTCCCGGGTGCGGAGCCGTGCGGAGCCGTGACCCCAGTCTTCAGCTGCGGTGGGAAGGCCACAACGACGAGTAGCCCTCCTTTGCTGCCATGGGGGATGCCTGACGGCAGCCCGGATCCACCGGATCCAGGGGAGCGTCCGGCCGACGTAAAGGGAGCGGGGCCGAGCAATCGCTCGGCCCCGCTCCCTTCATCGCCGACTGGACGGCGACTTCCTGGCTTCGCTGATCAGGGGGTGTGGCCCTCGCCGAGGGGGCTGACCGGGGTGTGGCCCTCGCCCTGCGGGCTAACCGGGGAGTGGTGGTCGCCCTGCGGGCTGACCGGGGAGTGGTGGTCGCCCGCGAATGCCGGGGCGGACGCGCCACCCGCGGCGGCAGCCGCAATTGCGAAGGTGACGAGGATCTTCTTGGCGCGGGTCATTCCAACTCCTTATGAGTGGCAGGCTTCTAACGTCAAGTGACGCTAGTGGCAGATGGGTCAAGTGTTCGAGCCCTCTGCCCGGAACCGGCCACAGGATGACGCGTTCCCGACGTACGCCCTTGGACATGCGTCGGCCGCGGTGGCTTCCCCTCCGCGCCACCGCGGCCGACCCCCCGTCAGGATGTAAGTCTTTAGGCGTCCTTCGCCGGCGGGGCGGGTACGTGGCCGTCGCCCTGCGTGGTGGCCGTGCCGTCCTTCGGCGGGGCGGGTACGTGGCCGTCGCCCAGCGTGGTGACCTTGGCGTCCTTCGGCGGGGCAGGTACGTGACCGTCGCCCATGGTCGTTACGTCTTGGTCCTTCTTGGCGTCGCTCATAGTGAGAACTCCTTTGGGTTGGGCGGTGCGCTGAGGCGAAGCGCCCGTTCGGCAACTCCCCCGAGGGTCGCCGAACGGGCGCTTCAGGGCCGATCACTCTAGCGGTGGGGCCCACGCGACCCGTCTGCCCCCCGACGCGACGGATCGATGCCTAGAGAGTGGCAGCAGCCCATAAACGTTCGATGAACGCCTCGGAGGAGCCGGTCAGGCGGTGGGGATCGGGGAGATGAGCCCGCGTACTTCGTCCGCCTCCGGAGCACCAGAGCTTTCGTGAATGGCCAAGGCCTCGCGCCAGCAGGCCCGAGCGCGGTCGACCTGCCCGATGCTGTGGAGGGACTTGCCCAGGAGCGTCAGAACGTTGGCACGCATCCAATCACCGCCGACACAGCCGGTGCTGAGCGCCTGCTCGGCATGTTGCGCCGCCTGGGCGGATTTGCAGGCCGACAGGTGAACCTGAGCTATGCGGAAATGAGTCGTGCCCTCCCACAAACGTTGCCGGTTCTCCACGAACACCTGGAGGGCGTCAGTGAGCTGGTCGAGTGCTTCTGCGTGACGATCGGCATGGCCGAGGGCAATCCCAAGGGCACTCTTCGCGTTGGCGAGACGGAACGTCAGACCAAGGTCGTCGTATATCGCTATCCCTTGCTGGGCGAGTTCGATTGCCTTGGACGTGCGCCCCATCGCGTCGAGAGCGCGGGAGAGATTGCAGAGGGCGCTTGCCTCACCGGCTCGGTTGGAGTCGGCGCGGAACTCCTCGATCGCCTTCACGAAGTAAGTCTCGCTGACAGCATGCTGGTTGACGCAGTAGGCGGTGATGCCCCGCTCGTTGGGGGCGTTTCCGCAGGTCCAGGGATCCTCGGAGATGTCGCCAAGCTCCGAGGCCCGCTCCAGCTCCGCCGACGCCTTGTCGAAGTGCCCCACCTTGCTCAGGACCTGCGCCAGCGTGACCCGAGCCCGCCCCTCCGCATAGGCGTCCCCGACCGCCGCCGCGGCATCCCGCGCAGCGGACGTTGCCAGCTCGTAGCGGAGCGCACTCGCCCCCGACTCCGCCAAGTCCTTGGAGGCCAGCAGCAGATCGACAGCACGCCGCAACGTACTCGGCCCCAGTGACTGCTGCACGCAGGCCAGGATGCAGGCCGCCTCCGAGTGCAGCCAATCCAGAGCCTTCGCGTCGTCGCTGAAGTCCTGACCCACATGCCCGGTCACTTCGAGGTGGTCCACCGTCCGATCCCCGGGCCGCTCTATCGCATACACCCGAGCCGCCGAGGCCAAGTAAAAGTCCAGCAACCGCGACATAGCCGCCCCCCGCTCACTGGGCGGCGACTCGTCCCGCTCCGCGCACGCACGCGCGTAGAGCCGGACCAGGTCGTGGTAGCGGTAGCGGCCGGGGGCCGCGGACTCCACCAGGGACGTGTCCACCAGGGATTCCAGCAGGTCCTCGGTCTCCTCGGTCGGCAGGTCGAGGACCGCGGCGGCCGCTGCGAGGGAAAGGTCCGGGCCGTCCGCGAGGCCCAGCAGGCGGAACGCCCGTGCCTGCGCCGGCTCCAGCTGGCCGTAGCCCAGCTCGAACGTCGCCTTGACCGCGAGGTCCCCCGCCTGGAGCTCGTCCAGGCGCCGCCGCTCGTCCGCCAGCTTGGCGGCCAGCGTCGAGACCGTCCACGTGCGGCGGGCCGCGAGGCGGGACGCCGCGATGCGGATGGCGAGAGGCAGGAAGCCGCACGCCGCCACCACGTCAAGCGCGGCCTTCCGCTCCGACTGGACCCGCTCCTCGCCCACTATCCGCGTGAAGAGGAGCAGGGCCTCCTCCGGAGACATCACGTCCAGGTCCACCAGGTGGGCCCCGGCCAGGTCCACCATCCGGATCCGGCTCGTCACCAGAGCCGCGCAGCCCTCCATGCCGGGGAGCAGGGGGCGTACCTGCGCCGCGTCCCGAGCGTTGTCCAGGACCACCAGGACCCGGCGCCCGTCAAGCACCGACCGGTACAGCGCCGCCCGCTCCTCCAGGGAGTCCGGGATCGCCGAGTCGGCGGTTCCCAGGGCTCGAAGGAACGCGCCGAGGACCGTCTCCGGTTCCGCCGCCCTGGAACCCGCGCCCTGCAGGTCCACGTACAGCTGCCCGTCAGGGAAGTGGCTGCGTGCCACGTGCGCCACGTGGACGGCCAGGGTCGTCTTGCCCACGCCCCCGATGCCCGCAAGGGCCGAGACCGCCATCACCCGGCCCTCCGCCGCCGAGAGGATCTCGCTCAGTTCGGAGACGAATGAGGCCCTGCCCGTGAAGTCCGGGACCGTTGCCGGGAGTTGCGCCGGGCGCACCACCGCCGCCGCCGGTTCCGGCGCCGCCGCCGAGGGCTCCGCCAGTGCCGGGTCCGCCTGGAGGATCCGCTGTTGGAGTTCCTTCAGGCCCGGGCGCGGGTCCACGCCCAGCTCGTCGGCCAGCAGGCGGCGCGTGTCGGCGTAGACCGCGAGCGCCTCCGCCTGGCGCCCGCTGCGGTACAGCGCCAGCATCAGCAGTTCGCGCAACCTCTCCCGCAGGGGATGCGCGGCCGTCAACGCCGTCAGTTCCGAGACCGCCTCCGCGTGGCAGCCGACCTCCAGGTCCATGTCCAGGCGGGACTCCAGGAGCTGGAGGCGCCACTCCTCCAGGCGCGTGCGCTCCGTTTCCGCGTACGGACCGGGGACGTTCGCCAGAGGTTCGCCGTCCCAGAGGCTCAGCGCCTTGTTGACCAGGGAGCGGGCCTGGCAGAGGTCGGACACCCCTCGCGCCTTCTCCGCCTCCGCCCACAGGTCCTCCGCGAGCGCCAGGTCGAGCGCGCCGTCGGCCACCGTGACCGCGTAGCCGCCCGACTCGCTGACCAGGACCCCGGCGGGGAGCACCTTGCGCAGGCGCGACGCGTACGTACGGACCGCGGCCAGCGCCTGCGAGGGCGGTTCGTCGCCCCAGAGGGCGTCGATCAGCTCGTGTGCCGTGGCCGTGCGGCCGTCGCGCAACAGGAGCGCCGCCAGCAGGGCGCGCTGCTGCGGAGAGCCCATGGACAGCTGCTCGGCGCCGTGCCATGCGCGTACGGGGCCGAGCACGCTGAAGTGCGGACTCAGCGGACTCAGCGGTCTCAGTTCCTCGGGGGCGTTCCCCGGGGCCGGACGCCGCTGGTCCGGTACTCGCGGTAGACCGTCCATCGCTCCCCCTGCTGCCCTGCCGTGCCCGGTCGTCACCGTGCCTGGTCGTGCGCCGCGGGTCTGCCCTACCCACGATTGCCGTGTTTCACCTGGTTCAGTTCTTTGCCAGGTTCTTGCTCCCCGCCAGTTTGCCTTGTTCATGGCGGATACGTCAGCCGTGCGAGACGGCTCTCACAGGGTCCACGCACCAGGCGACCGGTAAGGGTCCTCGTATGGATCACCGATGGACGGCGGATGGATAGCTGACGAAGAGCTGACGGGTCGTCAGATCAGCGCTACCGTGGAGCACATGGAGACCACTGAGACCTTGCCGACGTTCCCGAGGATCATCTCGGTGGACGACCACACCGTTGAACCCGCCCATGTCTGGCAGGACCGGCTCCCTGCCCGGTACCGCGACAGCGGGCCGCGCGTCGTCCGGGCGCCCTTGAAGGAAATGACCTTTATGGGAGGGAAGTTCGCGCCCGTGATGGGGGCGAAGGGGGACGAAGGGCCCATCGGTGACTGGTGGATCTACGAAGACCTGCACCGGCCGCTCACCCGCCTCGACACCGCCGTCGGGTACGACAGGGACGAGATCAAGCTCGAGGTCATCACGTACGAGCAGATGCGGCCGGGATCGTTCAGCGTGCCGGACCGGCTCGCCGACATGGACGTCAACCACGTCCAGTCCGCCCTCTGTTTCCCCACCTTCCCGCGCTTCTGCGGGCAGACGTTCACCGAGGCCAAGGACCGCGAGCTGGGGCTGCTCGGTGTGCGGGCGTACAACGACTGGATGGTGGACGAGTGGTGCGGGCCTGAGGCGCAGGGGCGGCTCATCCCACTCACCCTCATTCCGCTCTGGGACGCCGAGCTCGCCGCCGCCGAGGTCCGCCGCAACGCCGCCCGCGGCGTGCGCGCCGTCGCCTTCTCCGAGATACCGCCCCACCTGGGCCTGCCCTCCATCCACACGGACGAGTGGGACCCCTTCCTGCGGGCCTGCGACGAGACCGGCACCGTCATCGCCATGCACATCGGGTCCAGCAGCAAGATGCCGTCGACCTCCGCCGACGCGCCGCCCGCCGTCGGATCCACCATCACCTTCGCCAACTGCTGCTTCTCGATGGTCGACTGGCTGATGAGCGGCAAGTTCGAGCGCTTCCCGAACCTGAAGATCATGTACGCCGAGGGCCAGATCGGGTGGATCCCCTACATCCTGGAGCGCGCGGATGTCGTGTGGGAGGAGAACCGCGGGTGGGGCGGGGTCGCCGACAAGGTGCACCGGCCGCCGTCCGAGCTCTTCACCGAGCACGTTTACGGGTGCTTCTTCGATGATGCCTTCGGGCTGAAGAACCTCGACTCGATCGGCGTCGGGAACGTCCTGTACGAGACCGACTATCCGCACTCCGACTCCACCTGGCCCAAGTCCAGGGAGGTGGGGGAGTCGCAGATGGGGCACCTCGCGCCGGACGTGGTCGACCGGATCGTGCGGGGCAACGCCATCGAGCTGCTCGGGCTCACGGGTGAAGGGCTGTGGGCGGGGCCCGGAGTTTGAGCGTCGGTCCCGGGGCTTGAGGGGCGGCCCCGTCGGCCCCGGGGCTTGAGTGTCGGCCCCGTCGGTCCCGGAGCCTGATGCCCGACGGGATACCCGCCCCCGACCCCTTGCCTGACGACCCGTCAGCTACGACGATGAGTCCCGTCGCCGTATATGACAGACCGTCAGATCTAGGTGAGGGGTCGGGTTCCCATGGCTGCCAACGCGCTGGCGCACATCTTCCCGCAGGGGCGACTGGTCTACGGGATGCAGCTCCCGATCCAGTCGCAGAGCGTCATGTACGCGGAGGCGTGGGAGGCGGGCGCCACCGCCGACGACCTCGCCGAGATCGCCCGCGCCGCCGACCGGGGCGGCTTCGCGTACATCGCGAGCTGTGACCACGTGGCCATTCCGCGGCGGCTCGCCGACACCATGAGCACCGTCTGGTACGACCCGGTGGCCACCCTCTCCTTCCTCGCCGGGATCACCGAGAACGTACGGCTGATGAGCCATGTCGCCGTCGTCGGCCTCCGGCATCCGCTCGTCAGCGCCAAGCAGTACGCCACGCTGGACCGGCTCAGCGGCGGGCGGCTGATCCTCGGGGTCGGGGCCGGGCACGTACAGGAGGAGTTCGACGCCGTCGGGGCCGACTTCGAGCGGCGCGGGCCCGTGCTCGACGAGACCGTCGACGCGCTCAAGGCCGCCCTCGGTCCCGAGGAGTACCCCGAACACCACGGCGAGCGCTACGACTTCAGCGACCTCGGCCAGCAGCCGCGCCCCGCGCAGGAACGCGTGCCCATCTGGGTGGGCGGCTCATCGCCCGCCGCCGTGCGCAGGGCCGCCGTCCGCGGCGACGGGTGGCTGCCGCAGGGCGACCCGCGCGACAAGCTTCCCGCGCAGATCGCCAGGCTCAAGCGGCTCCGCGAGGAAGCGGGGGTGGCGGAGTCGATCGTCGTGGGGGCCATCGCCGAGCCCCTGTACGTGGGGGAGCCCGGCTGGTCCGTGGGGCGGCGCACGCTCAGCGGGAAGCCGGACGCGCTCGCCGATTCGCTGCGGGCGTACGGGGCGATGGGGGTGCAGCAGATCCAGGTGCGGTTCCGCAGCCGCGGCCGCACCGAACTCACCGACCAGATGGCGGCGTTTGCCGCCGAAGTGGCTCCGCACCTCAACTGAGAGCTCGACTGAGGAGACTCGTATGGGCAAGCTGGACGGCCGCGTCGTCATCGTCACCGGCGCGGCACGCGGGCAGGGTGAGCAGGAGGCGCGGCTCTTCGCCGCCGAGGGGGCGCGGGTCGTCATCGGTGACGTGCTCGACGACCAGGGTGAGGCCCTCGCCAAGGAACTCGGCGGTGACGTGGCCAAGTACGTGCACCTCGACGTCGGCCGGGAGGACGACTGGCAAGCCGCCGTGGTCGCCGCCAAGGACGCCTTCGGGAAGATAGACGGCCTGGTCAACAACGCCGGGATCCTGCGCTTCAACGAACTCGTCAGCACCCCGCTCGAAGAGTTTCAGCAGGTCATCCAGGTCAACCAGATCGGCTGCTTCCTCGGCATCCGCACCGTCGCGCCCGAGATCGAGGCCGCCGGCGGCGGGACGATCGTGAACACCGCCTCGTACACCGCGATGACGGGGATGGCGTACGTCGGCGCGTATGCCGCGACCAAGCACGCCATCCTCGGGCTCACCCGCGTCGCCGCGATGGAGCTCGCCGCCAAGAACATCCGCGTCAACGCGGTCTGTCCGGGGGCCGTCGACACCCCGATGACCAACCCCGCGCAGCTCGACCCGACCGCCGATCCCGCCGAGGCGCGGGAGGCCGTCGCCGAGCTCTACAAGAAGCTCGTGCCGCTCGGGCGCATCGGGAAGCCGGAGGAGGTGGCGGCCCTCGCCCTCTTCCTGACCGGGGACGACTCGGCGTACATCACCGGGCAGCCGTTCGTCATCGACGGGGGGTGGCTGGCCGGGGTCAGCATCGTCTGACGCAACGTCAGTAAGCGTGCTCTCAGGTATTGACGGCCATCGCGGCCGGTGGAACAGTCGACGCATCACAATCTGACGGTTCGTCAGAAACTCACGAGGATGGTGAACCTCCTTGGAATTCGGTCTCTTTGTACAGGGATACGTGCCCGCCAAGCGGGCCAAGGTCGACCCCGAAGCCGAGCACAAGGCGCTCATCGAGGAGACCGAGTACGTCATCCAGGCGGACAAGTCCGGCTTCAAGTACGCCTGGGCCTCCGAGCACCACTTCCTGGAGGAGTACTCACACCTCTCCGCCAACGACGTCTTCCTCGGCTATCTCGCCCACGCGACCGACCGCATCCACCTGGGCTCCGGAATCTTCAACCCGCTCGCCCCGGTGAACCACCCGGTCAAGGTCGCCGAGAAGGTCGCCATGCTCGACCATCTCTCCGAAGGACGCTTCGAGTTCGGGACCGGGCGCGGCGCCGGGTCGCACGAGATATTGGGGTTCATGCCGGGCATCACCGACATGAACCACACCAAGGAACTCTGGGAAGAGACCATCGCCGAGTTCCCCAAGATGTGGCTCCAGGACGAGTACGTCGGCTTCCAGGGCAAACACTGGTCGCTGCCGCCCCGCAAGATCCTGCCCAAGCCGTACGGGAAGTCGCACCCGGCCATGTGGTACGCCGCCGGGTCCCCGCCCTCGTACGCGATGGCAGGAAAGAAGGGGCTCGGGGTACTGGGCTTCAGCGTGCAGAAGGTCTCCGACATGGAGTGGGTCCTCGAGTCGTACAAGACGGCCGTGAAGGACGCCGAGCCGGTCGGTGACTTCGTCAACGACAACGTCATGGTGACCTCGACGGCGATCTGCGCGGAGACGCACAAGAAGGCCGTCGAGATCGCCGTCGGCGGCGGGCTCAACTATCTGCAGTCGCTGCTCTTCCGCTACCACGACACCTTCCCGCGGCCCGAGGGCATTCCCGAGTGGCCCGAGCTGCTCCCCGAGTACAGCGAGGAGATCATCGAGCTGCTCATCGCCGAGGAGCTGATGATCTGCGGCGACCCGGACGAGGTGCTCACGCAGTGCAAGCGGTGGGAGCAGGCGGGGGCCGATCAGCTCAGCTTCGGGCTTCCGATCGGGATCTCGCCCGAGGACACGAAGAACACGATCAAGCTGATCGGTGAGCATGTGATCCCGAAGATCGACACGGATCCCGTTCACCGGACGTCGCGCTTCCGTCAGGCGGGGTCTTCCTGAACCCCCGTTAGCTGCCCCGGCCTTCCCTTCCCGGACGGAGGCCGGGGCACCCTCTTCGCCCTTCGGGCGTGTCCTCAAACGCCGGACGGGCTCATCCCACCCACCCACCCGTTCTCCGAAGGGGGACCACTCCCGCCATGCTCGACCACCTCATCAAGGGCGCGACCGTAGTCGACGGGACCGGCGCCCCCGCGTACACCGCCGACGTAGGCATACGGGACGGGCGCATCGCCGTCGTCGCCGAACCCGGCACCGTCACCGAGTCCGCCGCCACCAGCGAAGACGCCCAGGGACGCGTCCTCGCCCCCGGATTCGTCGATCCGCACACGCACTACGACGCCCAGCTCTTCTGGGACCCCTACGCGACCCCCTCCCTGAACCACGGCGTCACCACCGTCGCGGGCGGCAACTGCGGCTTCACGCTCGCCCCGTTGAACCCCGCACGGCCCGAGGACGCCGACTACACGCGGCGGATGATGTCCAAGGTCGAGGGCATGTCGCTGGTCGCGCTCGAAGAGGGTGCGCCATGGTCGTGGAGTTCGTTCGGCGAGTATCTGGACGCCCTGGACGGGCGCGTCGCCGTCAACGCGGGCTTCATGGTGGGGCATTGCGCACTGCGGCGGTACGTCATGGGCGCGGACGCCGTGGGCGGACAGCCGTCCCCCGAGCAGCTGGAGGAGATGCTGCGGCTCTTCCACGACGCCATGGACGCCGGCGCCTGGGGGCTCTCCACCACGCAGTCGTCCACGCACTCGGACGGCGACGGGCAGCCGGTTGCCTCGCGGCACGCCAAGCCCGACGAGCTGCTCGCGCTCAGCCGGGCCGTCGCCGAGCACGAGGGGACGCAGCTCGAGGCCATCGTCGCGGGCTGTCTGGATCAGTTCAGCGACGACGAGATCGATCTGTTCGTCGAGATGAGCGCCGCCGCAGGACGGCCCCTCAACTGGAACGTCCTCACCATCGACGCCGCCGTGCCCGAGCGCGTCCCGCGCCAGCTCATCCCAAGTGAGCGCGCCCGCAAGGCGGGTGGCCGGATCGTGGCCCTCACGATGCCGATCCTCACCCCCATGAACATGTCGCTCGGCACCTTCTGCGCGCTGAACCTGATCCCGGGATGGGGGGACGTGCTCGGCCTGCCCGTCCCCGAGCGCATCGCCAAGCTGCGCGACCCGGACGTCAGGGGCGAGATGCTGCGGCGCGCCGACAGCAAGGAGGCCGGGGTCTTCCGGCGGCTCGCGCACTTCGACCGGTACGTCATCGGGGACACGTACTCCAAGGAGAACGAAGGGCTCACGGGGCGAGTCGTCGGCGACATCGCCGCCGAGCGCGGCCAGGAGGCCTTCCAGTGCCTCGTCGAGATCTGCGCCAACGACGAACTGCGTACGGTGCTTTGGCCCATGCCGTCCGACAACGACCCCGACTCGTGGGCCCTGCGTCAGGAGACCTGGCAGCACGAGGACGTCATGCTGGGCGGCTCCGACGCGGGCGCGCACCTGGACCGGATGTGCGGCGCGCCCTACACGACCCGGTTCATCGGGGACTGCCTGCGGGGCCGCAAGCTGGTCGGCCTGGAGGATGCGGTGAAGATGCTGACCGACGATCCCGCGCAGCTCTTCGGGCTGCGGGAGAGGGGCCGTATCGAGGAGGGCTTCCACGCCGACCTCGTCCTCTTCGACCCGGAGCGCATCGACGCGGGCAAGGCCACGCTGGTGCACGACCTGCCCGGCGAAAGCCCGCGCCTGGACTCGAAGGCAATCGGCATCAATGCCGTCTGGGTCAACGGGGTCGAGGCGATCCGCGAGGACCGGGTGACGGGTGCGACGCCCGGCACGGTGCTCCGCTCGGGCCGGGACACCAGGACGGTGAGCACCAAGTGAGCGACCGACTCGCGCAAGGGGGTGGCCAAACCCGCGGCCAAACCCCTGGCCAAACCCCCCAGGACCAGCGGCTGTTCATCGGCGGCGAGTGGGTCGAGCCCGACGGCGGCCACTACGAGGTGATCAACCCGGCGACGGAGGGAGTCGTGGGCCTGGCCCCCGAGGCGAGCCGCGAGCAGGTGCACGCGGCGGCGGGGGCGGCCCGCGAGGCCTTCGACTCCTGGTCGCGCACGACGCCCGAGGAGCGGGCCACGGTCCTGGACCGCGCCGCGTCGATCATGCAGCGGGACTTCGCCGCGTACGCGGAACTCGCCCAGGCCGAGAGCGGCGCGACGACCGGCACGGCACGGGGCATGCAGGTCGCGGTGTCGGTGGCGCGCTTCAGGCGGTACGCGAAGGGCGCCCTGGAACCGGTCGAGGCGGCCCTTCCGCCGCAGATCAACGAGGCGGGCCCGATGGGGAAGGCGGGCGTCGTGGGGGCGCTCACCGTCCGCCAGCCGGTGGGCGTCGTCACCTGCATCACCTCGTACAACAACCCGTGGGCCAACCCGGCGGGCAAGGTGGCGCCCGCCCTGGCCATGGGGAACACGGTCGTGGTCAAGCCCGCGCCGCAGGACCCGCTGTCCGTGTACCGGATGGCGGCGGCCCTTGAGGAGGCCGGGGCGCCGCCGGGCGTGGTGAATGTGGTGAGCGGGGCCCGCCCCGAGGTGGGCGAGGCGGCCGTCGACTCCCGGGACGTCGACATGGTGAGCTTCACCGGCTCGACGTCGGTGGGGCAGCGGATCGCCGAGGTGTGCGGCCGCGACATGAAACGCCAGCTGATGGAGCTGGGCGGCAAGGGCGCGGCGCTCGTCCTCGATGACGCGGACCTGGACTCGGCGGTGGCGGGGATCGGGACTACGTACGCCTTCTACAGCGGCCAGATCTGCACGGCCCCGACGAGGGTGATCGCGCACCGCGCCATCTATGACGAACTGATCGAGAAGCTGAAGGGCTACATCGGCTTCATGAAGGTCGGGGACCCGCGGGAGAAGGGGACGATCGTCGGTCCGGTGATCTCGGCGGCGCACCGGGACCGCATCGAGTCGTACGTGGAGCTCGGGCGGAAGGAGGGCGCGCGGGTCGTCGCGGGCGGCGAGCGCCCGGCGGGCCCCGGCCTGGACCGCGGCTTCTACGTCGCCCCGACGCTGCTCGCGGACTGCACGAACGACATGCGGGTGGTCCGGGAGGAGATCTTCGGCCCCGTGGTCGTGGTGGTCCCCTTCGAGGACGAGGAGGAGGGCATCGCTCTCGCCAACGACAGCGACTACGGCCTCCTCGACTACGTCTGGTCGGGCGACGTGGCCCGCGCCTTCCGGGTCGCTCGGCGGCTGCGGGCGGGCGGGGTCGGCGTGAACACGATCGGCCGGAACATGGAGGCGCCGTTCGGAGGGTTCAAGAAGAGCGGGGTGGGCCGGGACGTGGGTTCGTACGCGCTGCACGCGTACAGCGAGCTGCAGTCGATCGTGTGGCCGGGGTGATGTGGCGGGGGTGAAGCGGCCGGGGTGATGTCCGTTATGTGGAACGCGGAAAGACACTCGGGAAAATTTTGAACTAGGGCAAAACGGACAGTGCTGCGGTTCCCGCATACCGGACGGTCTGGCTTTTGCCTGGCAATGAGCAACCGTTTCGGTTGAGGGATCAAGCAATCAATGGCGTCTGCCCTGATTCATCCATCGATTGCAAGCTCCTCGATCCGGATGCCAATCCTCCGTATGTGGAAACCGCAGCCCTTAACGTCCTGTTCATGACCCAGTTGGACGTACGGCCCCAGGCCGGAGACACGGTAAACGGCGCCCCCGACGGGGGCGTACGCGCCAAAGGCCTGGGCGGGAACTCCGTCGGCCTCATGGGCAGCGCCGTCATCGGCATCTCCACCGTCGCCCCCGTCTACTGCCTGACGTCGACCCTCGGCTCCACGGCCGGCGAGGTCGGCCTGGCCATGCCCGCGGTCTTCCTCGCGGGCTTCCTGCCGATGCTCCTGGTGGCCTTCGCCTACCGTGAGCTCAACAAGGCCATGCCGGACTGCGGCACCTCGTTCACCTGGACCGTCAAGGCCTTCGGCCCGCGGATCGGCTGGATGTGCGGCTGGGGCCTGGTCATCGCCACGATCATCGTCCTGTCGAACCTGGCAGGCGTGGCGACCTCGTACTTCTGGCTCCTGGCAGGCGAGATCACGAGCAACGACTCGATAGCGGCCCTGGACGACAACAAGGCCGTCCACATCCTCACCTGCCTCGCCCTGATCGCCGCCGCGACGGCCATCAGCTATCGGGGAATGACGGCTACGAAGGGCGTGCAGTACGCCCTGGTGGGGCTGCAGCTCGTCGTGCTCGCGGTCTTCGTGGTGATGGCGTTCCAGAAGGCGGGCAGTGCGGAATTCCCGCTCTCGCAGGACTTCTCCTGGTCGTGGCTGAACCCGTTCGCGGTGAAGTCGTTCTCCTCCTTCACCGCGGGTCTCTCGCTCGCGATCTTCATCTACTGGGGCTGGGACGCCTGCCTGGCGGCCAACGAGGAGACGACCGGCAGCGACAAGACGCCCGGCCGCGCCGCGCTCATCGCGATGGTCGTGCTCGTCGGCTCCTACCTCGCGACGGCCATCGCCGCGCAGATGGTGGTGGGCGCGGGCACCAAGGGCCTCGGCCTGGCCAACCCCGACACCTCCGACAACGTCTTCGCCGTCCTGGCGGGCCCCGTGATGGGCCCGACCCTCGGCATCCTGCTCTTCGTCGCCGTCCTCGCGTCGGCGGCCGCGAGCCTGCAGACGACGTTCATCCCGGTGGCCCGCACGGTCCTGGCCATGTCCGCGTACGAGGCGCTCCCGCCGTCGTTCGCACGCGTCCACCCGCGCTTCAAGACGCCGGGCCGCGCGACGGTCACGGCGGGCGTCGCGACCGCCGTCTTCTACACGGTCATGACACTGGTCTCCGAGCACGTCCTGGTCGACACGATCTACGCACTCGGCCTCATGATCTGCTTCTACTACGCGCTGACGGCCTTCGCCTGCGCCTGGTACTTCCGCCGCGAGCTGTTCACGTCCACCCGGGACTTCGTCTTCAAGGGCCTGCTCCCGATCCTCGGCGGCATCCTCCTGACGGGCGTCTTCACCAAGACCCTGATCGACATGTGGAACCCCGCCTACGGCAGCGGCTCCTCCGTCTTCGGCGTCGGCTCGGTCTTCGTGATCGGCGTGGGCCTGCTGCTGCTCGGCGTGGTGATCATGCTGGTGATGGGCCGCAAGAGCCCGGCGTTCTTCCGGGGCGAGGTCCTGAAGCGGGACACGCCCGCGCTGGTCGTCGCGGACTGAACTCTGGCCCCGCCTGACCGCCGGTGGGGGCTGGCCGCGCAGTTCCCCGCGCCCCTGAAAGGCGCGCTGCGTGCGCCTTCATGAGGCGCGGCGAAGCCGCTGCCTCAGGGGCGCGGGGAACTGCGCGAGCAACCACGACGCACCCGCGGTCGACGGCGCACCCGAACCGAAGGGGTAGGGGAAGCCGTCGTCCCGTACTAGTTCCGGCCCAGGAACACCGGGTTCGTGAACGCCGCCAGGGGGCCGGGCAGGCCCGGTGTCACCGGTGCGTGGCGGACCTCGGCCCGTACGTATGCCGCGTACGAAGGCGTCGTCCGCCATTCCGCCGTGCCGGTTCCGGATGCGGGGAGCGCGGGGCTGGTGAAGAGGACGCCCTGGTCCGTCACGAAGCGGATCGTGCAGTCGGGGGCGCCCGTGACGTCCAGGCGGACCGTCACCGGGGCGTCCTGCTCGACGTAGAGGCGCTCGCCGATGCCTGCTTGTTTGCCCTTGCCGCCGGTGGCCGTGAACTTGAGCGTGACGTTCTTGTTCTCGGCGACGTAGCTGTGGCCCGCGCGGATGCCTGCCTGGATGGCCTCGCGGGTGAGGTCGTCCGCGAGGACCACCGTCTGCGGGCTGCCGATGGGGTCGGGGTCGCGGTGGGCGTCGCTGTTGCCCATGGCGGGGATCCACGGCTTCCTGCCCCGGACGGCCGCGACGAGCGTGCCGTCCCAGTCGGCAAGGGACACCTCGTCGTCCGGGGTGTACGCGCCGTTCCACACCTCCACCGCGTCCGCTTCCCCGAAGCCGAACTTCCAGTTGCAGCCGATGCAGGTGGCGTGCGGGTGGGCGGGGACGACGATGCCGCCCGCGTCGCGGATCTCGCGGGCGTACTTGCCGAAGCGGTTGTCGCGGGCGCGGTACCGCCAGTCGATGAACGTGCCGGGGTCCGTGCCGAGGGCGACCACGTGGCCGTTGCGGGTGGTGACCTCCTCGCCCAGCATGATGAGGAGATCGTCGCCCGCCTGGTCGGCCCAATGGGCGTGCGCGGAGTGCGTGTTGTGCTCGGATGAGTTGATGAAGTCGAGGCCCGCCGCGCGCGCGAGCGCCGCGATCTCGGCGGGGGTGCGCCTGCCGTCCGAGTACCAGGAGTGCAGGTGGCAGTCGCCGCGGTACCAGGCGCGGCCACGCCCCTTCGCCCGATCCGGCGGGTAGACGGGCCTTGGCGTCTTGCCGGGCGCCCCGTACTTGAGGGTGATCGTGACCTCGTAGGGCAGGCCCTGTGGTGCGACCGTGTACGGGCCGAGCGCGATGTTCCACGTGCCCGCCTTGACCGGGCCCGGGATGTAGCCGGGGGTCGCGTCGTCGGCGCGGATGAAGAACTCCGTGCGCGCGCCGCCGGACCAGCCCCGGAATCCCTTGCCGCCGAGGGCGGTGCCGCGCTGGTCGAAGATGCCGATGTCGAGCGCGTTGCCCTGGGTGCCCGCCGGGACCGTCACCTTCTCGTAGGTGTACGCGACGTGGATCTCCCGTACCCCGTCCGGGACTTCGACCGGCAGGTACACGAAGTCGGGCGACCCGGTGGGCAGCGTCCCGCGCACCACCTTGGTCTCGTCGCCACTCTTGGAGTCACGCTCTGCGGCGCTCGCGAAGCTCACGCTGTTCAACGTAAGCGCGGCGGCGGCTCCCGTCACGAGCAGACCGCGCCGGTTCAGGGGTGTGTTGGCGGATCTGGCCCGGTGGTGTTCGTCCTCGCACATGTGTCGGCTCCCCAGGGTGTCGGAAGGGACTGCAGGGCAACCCTGGTATTGAGCCGTGAACTCTCCGGCAAGGGAAGGCAATTGACAGACTTACGCGGGGTGTCGCTCAGTCGCCGCGGCGGGCCTTGCGCACGCGGTTGCGGGCGATCGAGACGATGACGATGACCGCGATGACGACGACGATGATCCCGAGGATCAGCCCGATGGACCCGCCCTTGGACTTCTTCTTTTTCTTCTTCTTGGGCTTGGCCTGTGCCTCGTCCGCTGCCTTGGTGTCCGTCCTGGCGGCCGCGGCTCCGGTCATGTGCGTCGTCGAAGCGGTTCCTGTCGACGGTGATGAAACCGCCGCGGTCCGCGGGGAGGCCGCGTACGCGCCCGCGGAAGCAGTTCCCCCCAGCAGTGCGCCGAGCAGCAGCAGTACGGTCGCGAAGCGAAGTCGCATGATGGAATGCCCCGATTCCTTCGATTCCGGCGGATCCTAGGGCACGCGGAGCCCCGCGCCTAGGCGCTGGCGCCCGCCGCACGAAGCACGGCGGCCGTCTCCTCGTGCGACCCCTGCGTCGCCCAGGACAGCGGGGAGTTGCCGGTGCCGTGGTCCTCGCGGAGGTTGGGGTCCGCGCCGTGGGCGAGGAGTTCGCGCACCGCTTCGGTGTGGCCCCAGCACGCGGCCCCGCACAGGGGCGTGCCCTGGTCGCCGTGGCCGCTCTCCACGTCGGGGTCGGCGCCCGCCTCCAGGATGGCCCTGACGATGGCCGCCGTGCCGTGGACGGACGCGCCGTACAGCGGGGTGGTGCCGTCGGGGTCGGGGGTGTGCGGGTCCGCGCCCGCGCGCAGCAGTGCCTTCACCTCGGTGGTGCGGCCCAGCTCCGCCGCCAGGACCAGCTTCTGCGTCTGCTTCTTGCGGCGTCGTCTGCTCATGAGGGGCAGGGTAGTTCGGCGGGCGCGTGAGGCGGTCGGATTTATTGCTCCCCCGTGCGGCGGAGGGGAACGGGCTCTGATCGGCCCGTACGCCGATGTGGGAGGCACGGGCCCGCGGCCAGCATGGCTCGCATGATGAAGACGATCGCGCTGCCCGACGTGCCCCGGTGGGCCGTACTCGCCGCCCACGCCGTCCCCCTGGCCACCCTCCCCTCCGCGCTGTGGCGCGTCGCCCTCGTGGCCGGGCTCCCGGTGGCCGACGAGCCCGTGAGGGGCTGGGGGATGGTGCTCTACGTCCTGGGGCTCAGCGTCGTGTCCGAGGGCCTCGCACTGCTGACGCTCGGCCTGGTGCGGGGGTGGGGCGAGGTCGTGCCGGGCTGGGTCCCGCTGCTCGGCGGGCGCAGGGTGCGGCCGCTCGCCGCGGTGGTTCCGGCCCTGCTCGGAGCGGCCGGTCTCTTCGGGATCATGGGTTGGTTCATCTACGCCCAGTACGCGGGCCTCGGTGCGGGCGTAACGGACAGCGCGGTCAAGGAGGCGGTCCTCGTGGCCTGCTACGCACCGCTCCTCCTGTGGGCCCCGCTCCTCGTCGCGGTGACGCTCGCCTACTACCGGCGGCGGACGGGACACACGGGCACGGCATGGACTCCTGCGCCGCTGACGGCTAGTAAGTGAGCCCCGATCCGCGACCCGGAGGCCGTTCCATGCGAGTTGCCGCCACCCTCTACCTCACCGACGAGACCATCACCCCGATCCGCCTGGCCAAGGAGCTTGAGCAGCGAGGCTTCGCGGCGCTCTACCTCCCCGAGCACTCCCACATCCCCGTCTCCCGCGAGACCCCCTACCCCGGCGGTGAACTCCCGCCCGAGTGCGCCCGCATGCTGGGCCCCTTCGTCGCCCTCGCCCAGGCCGCCGCCGTCACGGCCACGCTGGGGCTCGGCACGAACATCACGCTCGTCGGGCAGCACGACCCCATCGACCTCGCCAAGCAGATCGCGACCCTCGACCACCTCTCCGGTGGCCGGTTCACGCTCGGCATCGGCTACGGCTGGAACAAGGAGGAGGCCGCCGACCACGGCGTCGACTGGCGCACGCGGCGCGCGCTCGTGCGGGACCGGATGGCGGTCATGCGGGCGCTGTGGGCCGAGCATCCGACCGCGTACGAGGGCGAGTTCGGGAGTGTGCGGGCCAGCGAGGTCCACCCGAAGCCGGTGCGTGCGCCCCGCCCTCGTAAGGAAGGCCTTCTGTACGGTCCCCGCACCCTCATCGGCGGAGCCGCGGGGCCCAAGCTGTTCGCGCACATCGCGGAGTACGCCGACGGCTGGCTGCCCATCGGCGGCGGCGGGCTGCGCGATACGCTCCCCGCGCTCCGCACCGCCTGGTCCGACGCGGGCCGCGACCCTGCCGGCCTGTACGTGGCGCTCTCCGCCGTCGAGCCGACCGACGGGAAGCTCGCCCACTACGAAGAACTCGGCGTGGACGAGGTCGTCGTGCAGCTCCCGGCGCGCGGGGAGGCGGAGGTGCTCCGGGTGCTCGACGGGTTCGAGCGATACGTGCACCTCACACCTGCCGCCGGTGAGCAGGACCGAAGCAGCACTGACCTGTAGCTGTTTCTGCGCGCTGTCGCTCGTATGCTCGGACGCATGACCAACAGCGCGCCGCAGGATCCAGGCCCTCAGGAGTCGGCCCCCGCGCCGGCACGACCCACCGCCAACGCCATGCGCCGCGCCCTCAAACGCGCCAGGGACGGCGTCGCGCTCGACACCGCCGAAGCCGCCGTGCTGCTCCAGGCGCGCGGCGACGACCTGAAGGACCTCGCCGCGTCCGCCGCGCGGGTGCGTGATGCGGGGCTCGCGGCGGCGGGGCGGCCCGGCGTCATCACGTACTCGAAGAGCGTCTTCATCCCGCTCACCCGCCTGTGCCGGGACAAATGCCACTACTGCACGTTCGCGACCGTTCCCGGCAAGCTGCGGCGTGCGGGCCACGGGATGTTCATGTCTCCGGACGAGGTCCTGGACATCGCGCGGCGCGGGGCCGAACTCGGCTGCAAGGAAGCCCTGATCACACTCGGGGACAAGCCCGAGGACCGCTGGCCCGAGGCGCGGGAGTGGCTGGAGGCCGAGGGGTACGACGACACGATCGCGTACGTCCGCGCCATCTCGATCCGCATCCTGGAGGAGACGGGTCTGCTGCCGCACCTCAACCCCGGCGTCATGACCTGGACGGACTTCCAGCGGCTCAAGCCGGTCGCGCCGTCGATGGGCATGATGCTGGAGACCACCGCCGAGCGGCTGTGGAGCGAGCCTGGCATGCCGCACTACGGCTCTCCCGACAAGGAACCGGCTGTCCGGTTGCGGGTGTTGGAGGACGCGGGCCGGTCGTCCGTGCCCTTCACCAGCGGGCTGCTCATCGGGATCGGGGAGACGTACGAGGAGCGCGCGGATTCGCTGTTCGCGCTGCGGCGCGTGTCGCGTTCGTACCACGGCGTCCAGGAACTGATCATCCAGAACTTCCGCGCCAAGCCGGACACGGCGATGCGCGGCATGCCGGACGCCGAGATGGACGACCTGGTCGCGACGGTCGCCGTGGCCCGGCACATCATGGGTCCTGCGGGCTGCATCCAGGCCCCGCCGAATCTGGTCGACGGGGAGTACGCACGTCTGATCGGCGCGGGTATCGACGACTGGGGCGGCGTCTCCCCGGTCACGATCGACCATGTGAACCCCGAGAAGCCCTGGCCGCAGCTGGACGAGCTCGCCGAGCAGTCGGCGGCGGCGGGCTTCCGCCTGGAGGAACGGCTGTGTGTCTACCCGGAGTTCGTGCAGCGGGGTGAGCCGTGGCTCGACCCGCGGCTCCTTCCGCACGTGCGGGCGCTCGCCGACCCGGAGACGGGCCTGGCCCGTCCGGACGCGGTCGTGGAGGGCCACCCCTGGCAGGAGCCCGACGAGGGATACGTCGCTTCGTCCTCCGGCCGCACGGACCTGCACCGCACGATCGACACGACGGGACGCACGTCCGACCGGCGTGACGACTTCGACGAGGTGTACGGCGACTGGGAGGCCCTGCGCGAGCAGGCGGCGCCCGGCATGGTCCCCTCACGCATCGACGGCGACGTACGGACGGCGCTCAAGACGGCCGCCGACGACCCGACGCGCCTGACGGATGCCGAAGCCCTGGCCCTGCTGCACGCGGACGGGCCCGCGCTCGACGCGCTGTGCGGTATCGCGGACGACCTGCGCAAGTCCGTGGTCGGCGACGACGTCACGTACATCGTCACGCGCAACATCAACTTCACGAACGTCTGCTACACCGGCTGCCGCTTCTGCGCCTTCGCCCAGCGCCGCACGGACGCGGACGCGTACACGCTCTCCCTGGACCAGGTCGCGGACCGGGCCGCGCAGGCCTGGGAGGTCGGCGCGACCGAGGTGTGCATGCAGGGCGGCATCCACCCGGACCTGCCGGGCACCGCCTACTTCGACATCGCGCGGGCCGTGAAGGAGCGCGTGCCCGGCATGCACGTGCACGCCTTCTCGCCGATGGAGGTCGTCAACGGCGCGACGCGGACGGGACTTTCGATAAGGGACTGGCTCAGCGCCGCGAAGGACGCGGGCCTCGACTCGATCCCCGGCACGGCGGCGGAGATCCTCGACGACGAGGTGCGCTGGGTCCTGACCAAGGGCAAGCTGCCGACGGCGACGTGGATCGAGGTGGTCAAGACGGCCCACGAGCTGGGCATCCGCTCCTCGTCCACGATGATGTACGGGCACGTGGACCAGCCGAGGCACTGGCTCGGGCACTTCCGCACGCTGGCCGCGATCCAGCAGGAGGCGCTGTCCAAGGGGGTGGCGGGCTTCACGGAGTTCGTCACGCTCCCCTTCATCCACACGAACGCGCCGGTGTACCTGGCGGGCATCGCACGTCCAGGGCCGACCACCCGCGACAACCGCGCGGTGATGGCGATGGCGCGGCTGCTGCTCCACCCGCACATCCCGAACATCCAGACCAGCTGGGTGAAGCTGGGCACGGAGGGGGCGGCGGAGATGCTGCGCTCGGGCGCGAACGACCTGGGCGGCACGCTGATGGAGGAGACCATCTCCCGGATGGCGGGCTCCAGTTACGGCTCGTACCGCTCCGTCAAGGACCTGATCGCCATCGCGGAGGAGGCGGGGCGGCCCGCGAAGCCGCGGACGACGCTGTACGGAGAGGTGCCGCAGGAGCGCCAGGAGGCGGCCGCCGCTTCGGACGGCCACCTCCCGGAGTTGCTGCCGGTCCTCGACTAGAGGCTCTCGGGGGCCTGGAGCCTCTGGCGGAGGAGGGGTCAGCCGGTGATCCCGGCGCCGAAGCGGGCTCCTGCCTCCGGGGTGCCGAGCGATGACGGGCTGAACGACGTGATGCCGGTCGTCGTCAGGCCCGTCTTGGCGCCACGGAACAGCCAGGCGGCGCCGGAGTCCTTGGTCGTGCCGTCTTCCTGGGGCACGCCCACGGTCAGGTCGGCGAGGCCGTCCTTGTTCACGTCGGTGAGCTGGACCTCCTCGCCGAAGTAGTCGCCCTTCTCCGAGACGCCGGGGACGGCCGCCGTGTCCTGGTTGAAGGCCTGGGCACCGGTGCCGGTCAGGCCGTTCGCGCCGCCCTTGAGCAGGACGACCGCACCGGTGTCCGCGACGTTGCCGAGGTTCTCGCCGGGCACGCCCACCGCGATGTCGGCGTAGCCGTCGCCGGTGACGTCGCCCGCGGAAAGGGAGTAGCCGAACTGGTCGCCGTACTCGGGGCCGTTGATCTCCGCCGCCTCACCGGCGCCGGGGACGCCCGCGGTGTCCTGGTCGATCTTCGCGGTGCGGGTGGAGAAGCCGGACTTGGAGCCGTAGATGACCCGGATCGCGCCCGCGTCGTACACCTGGGTCTCGGAGACCTCGTCGACCTCGTGGGCCACCAGGTCGCCGTACCCGTCCTTGTCCACGTCGGCGATGACGCCGTTCGTCGTGAACTTCTTGGTCGGCGTCGACGTCTTGGAGAGGCCGTCCTTGGTGCCCTTCCACAGGCGCGAGGAGTGCTGCATCTCCTCCATGGCGTGGCCGGTGACGAGGTCGTCGGCGCCGTCACCGGTCACGTCGCCCACCATGAGGTCCTGGGGGCCGTCGTCGCTGTTCTCGACGGACGAGGTGGAGGCGGGCTTCCCGTCGCGGGTGAACGGGCCGTAGCGCACCTCCATCTTGTCCTGAGCGTTGGTGACGAGGTCGGTCTTGCCGTCGCCGTTGAAGTCGCCGGCCTTCAGCTGATCCGTGTAATCGCCCTGCAGCGGGCCGCCCTTGGTCAGGCCGTCCGCGGAACCCCAGATCACGGCGTCGACCTTGCCGTTGTGCACGACGAGGTCGGTGTATCCGTCGCCGTCGAGGTCACCCGCGGTGGACGTACCGAAGCCGCCGTTGTCCTCGGGGTCAGCGGGTACGCCGGGGGTGGTGCGGTCGATCTGCTTGGCGTGCGCGGTGTCGGCGCCGGACGCCGAGCCGTACACGATCGAGACGTAGCCGGCGCCGGCCACGCCGCCGACGGCGCCGCGGGGCGCGGAGACGGCGAGGTCGGCGTATCCGTCATGGTTGAAGTCGGTCACGGGCTTGCTCGCCGAGGCGGCGGGTGCCGCGGTGGCGGAACCTGCCGTGGCCACGACGGCGAGCGGGGTCGCGAGCGTGGCCACCGCAACGGCGGTTATGAGTGAGCGACGCACTTGTCCTCCTGTGGGGAAACTTCTGTGACACAAGAGGAGACGGGCGCCTGAGGCAAGCGGTTGTACACCACAGGTTCATCGTTACGACGCCCGGACATTTCCGTTACGGGTCCTGCCGTTTCCCTCGGGCAACTCCACGCCCGATCAAGGCAGTTCCAGCCCCCGCTCGGCCCGCCCTGATCAGCGAGAGAGCTTCCCTCCGAAGAGGGCGCCCTCCTGCGCCGTGCCGAGCGATGACGGGCTGAACGACGTGATGTTGGTGGTGGTCAGCCCGTTCTGCGAGCCGCGCAGGAGCCAGGCGGCGCCCGAGTCCTTGACGGTGCCGTCCTCGGTGGGAGCGCCCACGGTCAGGTCGGCGCGGTTGTTGTTGTTCACGTCCGAGAGCAGGACCGCGGAGCCGAAGGCGTCGTCGCCCTCCGAGACGCCGGGGACGTCGGCGGTGGACTGGTTGAAGGCCTGGGCGCCGGTGCCGGTCAGGCCGCCCGCGCCGCCCCTGAGGAGGACGACGGCGCCCGTGTTCCCGGCGGAGCCGACGTCTTCGCCGGGCACGCCGACCGCGATGTCCGGGTAGCCGTCGCCGGTGACGTCACCCGCGGAGATCGAGTAGCCGAACTGGTCGCCCTTGTCGCCCAGATCCTCGTCGCCCTGCTCGCCCACGCCGGGAACGCCCGCGGTGTCCTGGTTGATCAGCTTCGTACGATCGGAGAGCCCGGAGGCGGCCCCGTAGACGACACGGACGGCACCCGCGTCGAGGGTCTGCATCTCGGAGACTTCATCGACTTCGCGGGCCACCAGGTCGCCGTACCCGTCCTTGTCGACGTCGGCGATGACGCCGTCGACGGTGAACTTGCCGGTGGGGGTCGTCGCGCCGGTGAAGCCGTCCTTGCCGCCCTTCCACAGGCGCGAGGAGTACTGCATCTCCTCGAAGGAGTGGCTGGTGACGAGGTCGTCGGCGCCGTCGCCGGTCATGTCGCCGACGATGATGTCGGCGGGGGCGTCATCGCCGATGTCGAGGTTCTTGGCGGACGCGGGCTTCCCGTCGCGGGTGAACGGCCCGAAGCGGGTCTCGAGCCCGGACTGCGAGAGGGCGACGAGGTCGCCCTTGCCGTCCCCGTTGAAGTCCCCGGCCTTGAGGTCCCACACGGACTCGCCGGGCAGCTGCGAGATGCCGGTGAGGCCGTGCTCGGAACCCCAGAGCACGACGTCGTAGGGCTCGTCGTTCACGACGAGGTCCGTGTAGCCGTCACCGTCGAGGTCACCGGTGGTCGTACGAAGGCCGAAGCCGGCGCCCTGCTCAGGGGTGCCCGGCAGGCCCGGCGTCGCACGGCTGATCTGCTCGGCGTGCGCGGTGTCGGCGCCCGCGGCCGACCCGTACACGATCGATATGTACCCCGCACCGGTCTTGCCGTCGACGGTGCCGCGACCGGCGGACACAGCGAGGTCGGCGTACCCGTCATGGTTGAAGTCGACCACCGGGGTGCGGTGCGGGACGGGCGCGGCGGCTGCGGAGCCGCCGGTGGCCACGATGGCGAACGGCGTCGCGAGCGCGGTGACGGCGACGGCGGCTATGAGGGAACGGCGCACTGGTCCTCCTGGGGGGAACTGCTGTGACGTAGGGGAGACCAGTGCCTGGGGCGGATGGTTGTAAACGCTGGGTTCACCTTCACGGCGCGTGGCGTTTCCCGCGTACCGTTTCCCGCCGGGATGGTGCGTCAGCCCATGGGGAGCCGGTCCACAAGCAGCTCCACCCTCGGCTCGATGTACTCCGGCGGCAGCCGTCCCGCCCGGGTCAGGGTCGCCAGGCCGTGCAGGGAAGCCCAGAACGTCTCGGTGAACAGCCCCGGGTCGACGCCGTCCCCGGCGACCTCGCCCAGGCTCTCAAGCAGCGCGGCGAAGGCGTCCTTGAGAGGTTCCGGGGTGTCCTCCTGTGCGTACGGGAGACCGCCGTCGAGCTGGAACAAGGCGTCGTAGACCGCCGGGTTGCGGGTGGCGAAGTCGAGGTAGGCGTGGGCGAGGGCGGCGACGCGCTCGCGCGGGCTGTTCGCGCGGGAGGTCGCGGCCCGCACCGCCACGGCCATCTCCGTGGCGCCTTCGAGGGCGACGGCGCCGATGATCTCGCGTTTGCCGCGGAAGTGGCTGTAGAGGACGGGCTGGCTGTATTCGATGCGCTCGGCGAGCCGGCGGGTGGTGACCGCGTCCCAGCCCTGCTGCTCGGCGAGTTCGCGGGCCGTCGCCACGATGAGGCGCTCGCGCTCCGCCCGTTCGCGCTGCTTGCGTTCCTGTACCGACATGACTAGATCCTAGCATCGCTAGACAACCGAGCGGCAGTAGTACTAGCGTTGCCTCATCACCTAGCGGCGCTAGATTCGGCGCTGGATTCCAGGAGGGGTCATCATGCTCAACGCACTCGAGGTCATCACCACCGTCATCGTCGGCGTGATGGTGGGGGTGGAGTTCGCCGTCCCCTTCTTCATCAACCCGACCCTCAACGCCCTCCTCGGCGACAACGGCCTGCTCGGCCGCGTCCACGGGGCCCGAGTGGGCGGCGCCGTGATGCCGTTCTGGTACATCGGCTCGCTCGTCCTCGTCGGGGGCTGGGCCATCGCCGGATGGGACCACGACGGCACCGGTCTCGTCGTCGTCGCCGCCGGGTTGCTGATCCTCAGCGTGCTCATGTCGATCCTGGTGCTCGTCCCGATCAACAACCGGGTCAAGACGTGGACCGCCGCCGACAACCGGCCGGCCGACTGGAAGCAGCAGCTGACCCGCTGGGACCGCTTCCACTACGTCCGCGTCGCCGTCATCATCGCCGCCTTCGCCCTGCTGGTCGCCGCCCTCGCCTGAGCCCACGGGCTCACCGCCCACCTCACCAAGTCGACGAAGACTCACTCACAAGGGGAAGAACAATGTCGCTAAAGAAGATCAACACCGTCCTGGCCGCCGCCTTCATCCTCTTCATCCTCTGGTTCGGGACGGAGTTCATCCTGAGCCCGGAGACGACGGCGCCGGGCTTCGGCCTGCCGAGCTGGCCGTCCGGCGACGGCGGCGGCTTCCTGATCGTCAAGGGAATCCGCGACGTCGTCCTGGCCCTGGTCCTGGGCATCCTGCTGGTGACGGGCCACCGCCGGGCCCTGGGCTGGGCGCTGCTGGTGGAGGCCCTCGCCGCGTACGGCGACATGACCACCGTGCTGGCCCACCACGGCTCCGTGGCCACCGCGCTCGGCGTCCACGGCCTGACCGCGACACTGATGGTGGTCAACGGCCTGCTGATAATGCGAGAGACCCGCAAGGCCGCGCCCGCTCCGGCAGCGCTCGCCCCGCAGCCCGCCTAGGGCAGGTGTGGTACATGACCTGTACCATGGATCTCATGGCACTGAAGCGAACCAACGTCTACGCCGATGACGAAGACCTCGCGATGATCAAAGAGGCTGCCGCACGCATGGGAGTCTCGGAGGCCGAAATAATCCGCGAGGGCATTCACCGCATCGCCTTGGCGACCCGCATCTGGGACGAGCCGTTCGTCACCGATGAGGAGACGTTCGACCTTGGTGGGCCGGTCACGGATGACGACATCCGTACGGCTGTGACCGGCGCACATGAGGCGCGAGAGCGCCGCAATCGGGGGCACGCGGCTTGATCGCCATCGCTGACACCTCCGGACTGCTCACGCTCTACAACCGTTCCGACCCGGATCACGAAGCGGTCCGCAAGGCCGCGGACCAGTGCGCTCTTCTCGTCGCCACCCCTCTCGCCCTGACCGAGGTCCACCAAGTGGCGGCCAGTCGTGCCGGGCGTGCCGCAGCCGACGGCATCCTTCGCTCGCTCATCGCGCGCGCACGCCAGATGCGGCTTGTCCTGGCCCCTCCCACTCCGGATCACCTCGACGTGGCGCTGTCCGTACGGGCCCGGTATGACTCCCTCGGCCTCGATCTCGTGGATGCCGTGAACGTCGCCCTGGCCGCCGAGTACGACACCGATGCCGTACTGACCCGGGACATCCGGGACTTTCGGGCCGTACGCCCTCTCGGGGGCCGGTACACCCACTTCCGGATCCTGCCGGACGACCTCTGACCCGGTTGCTCTGTGGCCAGGACATGGACATTTCGCGGACCTCCGAAGATCCATGAAAAGCCCCTGTGAAGCCCGGTCAAAAGTGATCTGAAGGGCGACTCTTCAGATATCCCTTCGCCTCTGAACCGACCGTTCCCGTTCGATTACAGTGCTGCGCAGAACGTGCGCAGAGGGTGCGCGCCGAGAGCAGGGAGAGGAGGTGCCGTGAGCACCGCAGCAGCCACCGGAGTCTGGGGCCGCGCCGAGCAGCAGGACTTCCGCAGCCGGGTTCGCGGCACGTTGCTCGGAGCCGCCGTCGGGGACGCCCTCGGCGCGCCCGTCGATGAGCTGAGCCTCGAAGGGATACGGGAGGCTCACGGCGCGGAAGGTCTGACCGAACCCGCCCCCGCCCACGGCAGGCGCGGAACCGTCACCGCAGCCACACAGCTCACCCTCTTCACCGTCGACGGACTCATACGCGCCCAGGTGCGCCGCGACACCGGCGCCTGGCATCCGCCCACCGACCTGCACCGCGCCTACCGCCGCTGGGCGGCCACCCAGAGCGACTGGGGCCCCGACGAGCGGCGCAAGGAAGACGGGTGGCTGGCGCGCGAGGAGTGGCTCTACTCGCGGCGGTCGCCCGCCCGTGCCTGTCTGGTCGGGTTCGGCGACGAGAACATGGGGACGCTCGAGGCCCCCATGAATCCGGACGAGAAGGGGACGGAAGCCGTCACCCGGTCCGCTCCCTTCGGGCTCCTGGTCGGGTGGGAGCCGCAGCTGGTGCTTCAGCTGGCCGTGGAGTGCGCCGTGCAGACGCACGGCCATCCGAGCGCCTATCTCGCGGCCGGCGCGCACACCATCCTCGTGCACGGTCTGGCCCGCGGTGAGTCTTTGGACGGCGCCATTCAGCGGGCGCTCGCGCTGCTTGCCGCCCGGCCCGGTCATCAGCCCGTCACCGATGCGTTGAAGCATGCGCTGGGAGCCGTGCGCCAGGGGATGCCCACTCCCTCCCGGGTGGAGGAGCTGATGGGGGACGGGGGAGCCGAGGGTGCGCTCGCCGCCGCCGTCTACTGCGCCCTCGTAGGCGAGGACATCCGCCACGGGCTGCGGCTCGCCGTCAATCACGGGGGAGCTTCGTCCGCCGCGGGCGGCCTGTGCGGGGCGCTGCTCGGCGCGCTGCACGGCGAGACCGCGTTGCCGCCGGGGTGGCTGACCGAGCTTGAGGGGCGCGCGACGATTCTTGAGCTGGCAGATGATTTTGCGATGGAGATGACTCAGGGGCCTGCGCTGCATGGGCCCGCGGTGTCGTCGCCGGGGTGGCTGGCGCGGTATCCGCGGGCGTGAGGGGTTTCTCAGACACAGGACGGGCTGGAAGACATCCCTGTCCGGGGAGATCTTCCAGCCCGTCCGGCGTTTGAGGACGAACTCGGCGAAGCCGGTGATTTACGGCAACCGGCCCTGAGGGGTGACTACTTCATCAGCCTCTCCGGCCTGGGGCGGTACAACGGCTGCCCCGGCGGAGCCATCATCATCCGTGTTGATCATCTCGATGATCGCGTCCCGCTCCGGAGTGTCCTCCGGCTTCAGGTAGCCGATGAGGATGTAGAGGATGAGCGAGACCGCCAGCGGGATCGAGACCTGGTACTCCAGGGGCACCCCGCCCTCGACGTTCCAGTTGATCGGGTAGTTGACCAGCCAGAAGGCGAGCAGACCCATCGACCAGCTGGTGAGCGCCGCCGTCGGTCCCGACTTGCGGAACGTACGCAGCAGACCCAGCATCATCGGGATCGCGATCGGACCCATCAGACCGGCCACCCACTTGATGACGACCGTGATGATGTCCTTGAACGCGGGGGAGTTGACCTGCGTGGCCACCGCCATGGAGAGGCCGAGGAAGACCACCGTCGTCAGGCGTGCCGCGATCAGACCCTTGCGGTCGTTCCAGCCCCTGGCCGCCTTGGACACCACCGGCGCCACGTCCCGCGTGAAGACCGCGGCGATCGCGTTCGCGTCCGACGAGCACATCGCCATCGTGTGCGAGAAGAAGCCGACGATGACCAGGCCCAACAGGCCGTGTGGCAGGAGCTGTTCGGTCATCAGGGCGTACGAGTCCGAGCCGTCGGGCTTCTTCGCGTCGACCAGGAGCGGGGACATCCACATGGGGAAGAAGAGGACGACCGGCCACACCAGCCACAGGATCGCCGAGAGCCTGGCCGAGCGCGCCGCCTCGCGGGGAGTCGCCGTGGCCATGTAGCGCTGGGCCTGGTTGAGCATGCCGCCGTTGTACTCGAAGAGCTTGATGAAGAGGAACGCCAGAAGGAAGATCGTTCCGTACGGGCCGACCAACGGCTCTGCGTGGCCCGCGAGTTCGGGCTCGTCCCAGACGCCGAAGAAGCCGCCGTGGTCGCCGAGTTTGGACACCACGGCCACGAACATCGCGACACCGGCCAGGAGTTGGATGACGAACTGGCCGAGCTCGGTGAGCGCGTCGGCCCACAGACCGCCGATGGTGCAGTAGACGGCGGTGATCACGCCGGTGATCAGGATGCCTTGGTTGATCGAGATGCCGGTGAAGACGGAGAGCAGCGTGGAGATGGCGGCCCACTTGGCGGCCACGTCCACGATCTTCAGGAGCATTCCGGACCAGGCGAGCGCCTGCTGGGTCTTCAGGTTGTAGCGGTTCTTCAGGTATTCGAGGGGCGACGCCACGTGCAGGCGTCCGCGCAGCCGGTTGATGCGGGGCGCGAAGAGCTTCGAGCCGATGGCGATGCCGAGCGCGATCGGGAACGACCAGGTGATGAAGGACGTGACGCCGTAGGTGTACGCGATGCCCGCGTACCCGGTGAACATCACCGCGCTGTAGCCGGACATGTGGTGCGAGATGCCGGACAGCCACCAGGGCATCTTGCCGCCCGCGGTGAAGAAGTCGCTGACGTTGTCCACGCGCTTGTGGGACCAGACGCCGATCGCGACCATGATGCCGAAGTAGCCGATGAGCACGGCCCAGTCGAGACTGTTCATGTGCCCCCTCCAGGGGTCCGCCTTGTGAACTGCGCTGAATGCCGTGCACTTCGCCAGTTTCGTGACATACGGACGTGGGCGGCCTTGAAGTGCCCGCTCATCGTGGGTTCGGGCGTGCGCCGACTACAACCGGCCGTGAGGTCAAGAGCGAGTAAAATCGTTCTGTTTACTGACCTGCGTTCACATTCTTGATTCAGAGAGAGCGCAAAAAACGGCTGTACGGGACGTGATCCCGTACAGCCGTGGCCCGTTCCGCGGCGCGACGCCTACCGCATCAGCTCTCCCGCGTTCACCAGGAGCGACTGCCCCGTGATCGCCCGCGCCCGGTCCGACGCGAGGAACACCGCCGCGTCCGCCACGTCCCCGTCCGTCGCGAGGTCCGGCAGCGCCATCCGCTCGGCGAGGCGCCCCCGCACCTCATCCTCCGGCACCCCCTCGGTGTGCGCGGTGAACTGGACGTACGCCTCCACCGGCGGGCCCCACATCCAGCCGGGCAGCACGGTGTTGACCCGGATCCGGTCGGGCCCCACCTCGTGCGCGAGGGAGTACATCGCCGACGTCAGCGCGCCCTTCGACGCCGCGTACGCCGCCTGCCGCACCTGCGAGGGAGCGGCGACGGCCGACTGCGTGCCGATGAACACCACCGAGCCGCCCCGCTCCTTGAGCGCGGGCAGACAGGCCCGCGTCATCCGCAGCGTGCCGAGCAGATTGACGTCGATGACCTGCTGCCAGGTGGCGAAGTCCGCGTCCTGTACGCCCCCGAAGTAGCTGTCCCAGGCGGCCACATGGACCACCGCGTCGATCCCGCCGAAGCGCTCGCGCGCCAGGTCGGCCAGGGCCTCGCACTGGGTCTCGTCGGTGATGTCGGTCGCGCGGTACGCCGTGCGCGTGCCCTCGGGGTCGATCTCCGCCGCCGACTTGGCGAGGTTGGCCTCCGTGCGCGCCCCGAGGACGGCGCGGCCCCCGTCGCGTACGACAGCGGCCGCCACCTGGTGGCCAAGACCGGCACCGACTCCCGAGACGACGACGGTCTTTCCTTCGAGGAGCGACGGCATGGGGCGCCTCCCGGCTCTGGCAGTTTTGCTGACGGGGCGTCAGAGTATGGGCGTCCACCGGAGGAAGGAAGAGGGAGGAAGGGGAGAGGCATGAGCGACGACACCCGCGAGAGCGCCCGCGAGAACGCGCGCGACGACACCCGCAGTGAGGTGTACGGGGAGCTGGCCGGCGTCGGGCCCTACGGCGTGCACCCGGGCCACGCCCTGATCACGATGGTCGAGCCGCACCCGGGCCACGAGTACGCGTACAACCGCTGGTACGAGGACGACCACTACTACGCCGGCGCGATGGCGATGCCCTGGATGTACGCGGGCCGCCGCTGGGTCGCTCCCCGGGATCTCCAGCTCCTGCGCGTCCCCGAGAAGTCGGCGGTCGCCCAGCCCGTCACCGCGGGCTGCTACCTCTCCACGTACTGGGTCACCGAGGGCCGCTACGACGAGCACATGAAGTGGACCGTCGGCATCAACAAGCGCCTCAACCGCGACGGCCGCGTCTATCAGGACCGCACGCACGTGTTCACGGCCTTCCAGGACCACGAGGCCACCGTCTACCGGGACGGAGCGGCCGGACCCCGCGACTTCCACGCGCTCGACCACCCCTACCAGGGCCTGGTGCTCGAAGTCATCGACGCCGAATCGGGCGAGCAGCGCGCGGAGTTGCTGGAGTGGCTGCGGGCCAAGCAGCTGCCGCGCGCCCTTGCGGGGTCTCCGGCCGCGATGGTGACGATCTTCCGGCCGACTCCGCTGCCGGGGGACAAGATGACGTACGTGAAGCAGGTCGAGGGAGTCGATACGCGGCTGACGCTGCTCTGGTTCCTGCAGGCCGATCCTCGGGAGTGCTGGCAGGAGCACTTCGCCGGGCGGGGAGACGCGGTGGCGGAGTCCGGTCTTGGGCGGGTGGAGCTGGTGGCGCCTTTCGTTCCCACGGTGCCGGGAACGGACACGTACGTCGATCGACTGCGGTAGAAAGGCCGAGCCCCCTCGGCCGGGACGGCGGGCCAGTCGAGAGGGCTCAATCGGTCGTGCTTATGAAGTTGTCGATCTCTCGCTGAACCTGTGGTGCTGATGCGCGATGCGGCGTCTGTCAGCCGAGGTGTGACGTCTCCCGGCCGACCTCGGAGACGAACGCGCGCCACGTGTCGGAGGGAAAGGCGAGGACGGGACCCTCGGTGATCTTTGAGTCCCTGACCGAAATGGCCGTCGAGATAGGAGACTTGACCTCTACGCACGCGCCGTTTCCCGTGGAATACGAGGACTTGACCCACGTATTCGTAGCGCCCTGATGAATTGCCATGGTTACTCCGGTTCGCCCAGTTGGTGAGTTGCGGTCACCGCCAAGTGCGGCTGTGCCAACAGGTGTTGCTTGATGGCGTGAATGACGCTACTCGCCAACATCGCCGAGTGAAGGGAGCGTTCACTCGACCGGATGGCATATTCCAGTGGGGTCTTCCGCCTCGCCGAGGGCAAGGTGTACCGTGCGGCGCTTTCCCGCGCGAGACGGCCTCATACGCGGTCGGTACGCTAGCGTGCGTACTCTTTCGCGATGTCTGCGATGAGTTGGCGTGATTGATCCACATTCAGGGCCTGCGCCCGCAGGTGTTCGTACATCACGCTGTACTGCTGGACGTCGTTCGCCTTCTCCAGATAGAGATCGCTCGTGACGCCCTCGATGTAGACCACACTGGAATCCGCGGCGTCCGGGAATTCGAGAATCGCGTACTGACCATTGAGGCCGGGGTGCGCGCCCATCTCGAAAGGAATCACCTGGACGGTCACGTGCGGCAGTTGGGACTGCTCCACGAGGTGCTCCAGCTGGTCGCGCATCAGATGCCGCGAGCCGACCACGCGGCGCAGCGCGGACTCGTCCAGGACGGTCCACAGACGCAGCGGGTTCTCCGGGGCGCTGATTCGTTCCTGCCGACGCACGCGGACCTGGACGCGCTTCTCGATGTCCGTCGGCGTGGTCTCCGGCAGCGCGCCGGTGATGAGGGCCTCCGCGTACGGACGGGTCTGCAGCAGGCCGGGGACGACCTGCGGGTCGTACACGCGCAGGGATGCGGCGTCCGTCTCCAGACCGATGTAGACGCTGTACGGGATGTCGCCGAAGGAGTGCCACCAGCCTTGCTGGCGGGAGTCCTTGGCCATTTGCATGAGCGAGTCGACGATGCGGTGGTCCTCGACCTCGTAGACCCCGCAGAGGTCGCGCACATCGCGCTGGCTGATCGAACGGCGGCCGTTCTCGAGGCGGCTGATCTTCGACTGCGAGACCAGCAGACGCTCGGCGACCTCCTCGGCCGTCATGCCCTTGAGCTCACGGAGCCTGCGGAGCTCCTGGCCCAACCGGCGTCGCCTGACAGTGGGATTGACATTGGACGCCACGGGACGTGCACCTCCGACTACATGCCTCTACTTTGCGTATCTGCTGTTCAGCAGAGTGCCACCAACGCGTCGCGCACCGCTGGGAAACAGCTGATGTGAAGTGCGAACTGCGATCGACGTGAAGACGGGCATGAGGACTGGTGTGAGGGTGCGGCCCGGCTGCGCGGCGCCAAGAGTTGCGGCCGCGCGGGGCGGAGGTACCGGTGTCGTCGTCCGGACGTTCCGGTGCCAGTGCCCCGCGCGGCCCAGCGGCTCCCGTACCGGGTCTGGGGGACTGCGGTGCGGCGTTGCTGTTGCCGATACTGCGGTGAGTCGTTACTGCGTGAGTCTTTACTGCGGTGAGTCGTTACTGCGGTGCGGCTGTTCGTACTGGCTGACCGGGCTCAGTGGGCCACGGCACGTGCCATGGATCCACGGCGCGGCTGCATCGGGACCCCGCCGGGTTCCGGTGCGGTCCTGGCCGGCTGTCGGCCACCACCTGGCCCGCCAGGCATCCCACCCGGTCCACCCGGTCCCGCTGGGGCCGGGCTGCGGCGTGGCTGAGCGGCCACACCGTTCTGGACGTCCATCACGGCGTGCGCCACGAGGCCGCCCATCGGGTCGTGCCTGATCAGGTCCCGGAGACGGGAGCGCGATGAACGCCCCTCGTTGCCGGGGTAGAGGTGCTTGCCGAGCCCCACTGCGTGAGCGAGCGCGGCGAGCGCCGCGGTCCGCGGGTCCGGTGGTACGCCGGTGCGGATCGCACTGTCCAGTCGGGACCTGATGTCCCGGCTGATTGCCGTGTCCGTCGCTTGGTAGCGAGTCGTCGGCAGTACTCCGCACATCTGGCCCGATACGGCATGCACCATGCCGCACCGCTCCAGGTGCGCGAGGTAAATCTGGCGCAGCCCCAGTCGGGGCCCGCCAATCCAGTGGACTGCCCGAACCGGGCTGCCGCGCCTGCGCAGCAGTTCCAGTGCGGAGTCCAGAGTCGGATCTCCGGTCGGCCGTGGCATCACCACGGCGATACGATCCCCGTCTGGGGCTATCCGTCCGGCCAGCGCCAGCTCCACTAGCTGTGCTCCGGCCAGACCGAGGTCGAGCGACTGCGGCTGCGCTGTGGTACC
Organism: Streptomyces rectiviolaceus; assembly: GCF_039533825.1. Classification (NCBI taxonomy): domain Bacteria; kingdom Bacillati; phylum Actinomycetota; class Actinomycetes; order Kitasatosporales; family Streptomycetaceae; genus Streptomyces; species Streptomyces rectiviolaceus. Next base: position 62,085 of record NZ_BAAAUG010000046.1, on the reverse strand, counting down.
CGTGGCCGGGTCCAAAGCGAGCAGCAGAAGCTCCTCCGGAATTGTTCTGCGGCTCCTGCCCATCCATGCCTCCCCGCGTGGATGAATGACAGGGTGACCCCTCTCACATTGGTCTGTCGAGAGTGCGTGACCGGTAAGTACGGGAACCAGTAGGTATGTCGTTCTCGTCTACCACGGGGGTTAAGCCCTCACACAGGACACTGGTACATGGTTCGGACAGTGGGTCCGGCCATGTTTTGGCGCAACGGCAACGCGAGCGGCATGGCGTACGAGGAGGCATCGGTGGCGGGCGAGACCCCCGACAGGTCGAAGCAGCGGAAGTCGTCGGGGAACCCGACTGGGGCAGAACCGTCCGTGCCGGCGCCGGAGGAACGCGACCCACGCCTTGCGGTGGCCCGCGAGGTCCCCGCGGCGCGGGAGGGCTCCGAGGCGCGGGAGGACCAGGCGACGGCGGTCTTCTCCACGAAGGCGGTGGCGGAGTCCTCGGCGGCCGGGGCCTCCGGTTCCGAGGACTCCGCGGACTCCGAGGACTCCAAGGAGAGCGCCGAGGCGTGGCCCAAGGCCGAGGAGAGCGGCGACGCGCGACTGCGGGCCGCTGTGGCGGCGTGGGTGGCCACGGCGGACGAGGAGGGCTCCGGGGACGCGGAGACCGAGAAGCCCGCGGAGGCGGCGGCTGAGCCTGACGAGGAGGCTGCCTCTGAGGAGGACGCGACCTCGGGCGACGAGGAGAGTTCCTCCGAGGCCGCCGAGCAAGGCGCTGCCGAGGATGACGACGCCCCGGCTGACGGCGAGGCTGAGGCTGCGGGGCAGAGCGCTGCCGCCGAGGAGGAGAGTTCCTCCGAGGCCGAGCAGGACACGGCCGACGATGACGCCTCGGCTGACGGTGAGGCTGATGCTTCGGTCGACAGCGCGGATAGCGCCGACAGCGCCGACAGCGCCGCCGCCGACGACGACGCCGACTCCCGTGACGCCGACGAGCCCGCGGGCGCGGACGGTTCCTCGGATGACGTCGCCGACGCCGCCGCCGACGACGACTCCGGTGACGCCGACAAGCCCGCGGAATCTTCCGAGGACTCCACCGAGGGCGACACCGAGGCCTCGACCGACGCCGCTGACGACGACTCCGGCGACGATTCCGGAGACGACAAGACCGACGCCGACGCCGACGCCGACGCCGAGACCGAGGCGGAGGCCCCCGAGCAGCCCGCCCCCTCCGGCGGAGTCGATCAGGCCACCGCCGTCTTCAAGGCGCTCCCCCCGAAGGCCGTTGACCAGCCGACCACCATGCTCAAGCTGAGCGACCACCAGCCCAAGGGCAAGGACGCCGACAAGCCCAAGCCCAAGCCCGAGGACAAGGCCGCAGCAAAGCCCACCGCAAAGCCCACAGCAAAGCCGGAAGGCGAGGCCGAGCGCACCAGCAAGTTCGTCGCGCTCAAGCCCCTGGACACCTCGTCCAGTGGCCCGATGCCCCCGGCCAAGGCGACCCCGCCCGCCGAGGCGCCCACGCCCGAAAAAAGCAGCGTAGGGCCCGAGCGCACCACCCAGCAGCCCCTTCCCCCCAGGCCGCCGCTCGACCTCCTGGCCGAGCTGACCAATACGCCGCCGCCGCCCGAGACCCGGGTCCGCACCGCCGTGCGGAGGGTCAAGATCTGGACGCCGCTGGTGCTGCTCATGGTGGTCGTCTTTGCGGTCGTACAGGCAGTGCGCCCGCTGCCGACGCCCACCCTCGAACTCACCGCGAAGGAGACCGTCTCCTTCGAGGGAGGCAAGCCGTCCATGCCGTGGCCGAGCAAGGGCCAGGCCGCGATGGACGTCAACGGCATCGGGACGTTCGGCACGTCCGGCGACCAGAAGCCCGTGCCGATCGCGAGCATCGCCAAGGTCATGACGGTCTATCTCGTCCTGCGTGACCACCCGCTGAAGAAGGGTGGCGACCCCGGCCCGAAGATTCCGGTCGACGCCGCCGCGGAGAAGCACTACGAGACGGGCAAGGCGGGCAACGAGTCGGTCGTCAAGGTGACCGAGGGCCAGAAGATCACCGAGTACGAGGCGCTGCAGGCGGTCATGCTGCCGTCCGCGAACAACATCGCCAAGCTGCTCGCCCGCTGGGACACCAAGAGCGATTCCGAGGACGAGTTCGTCGCGAAGATGAACAAGACGGCCAAGGAACTCGGCATGAAGAACACCCACTACACGGACCCGAGCGGACTGGACAAGACGACCGTCTCCACCGCCGAGGACCTCGTGAAGCTGGGCCGGGCCGCGATGGAGGACCCGGTCTTCAACGAGATCTCCCGTCAGCCGAGCTACAAGGACCTCAACGGCGACAAGCAGAACAACTTCTTCGGGCTCGTCCCGACGGTCGCCATCGGCATCAAGACCGGCACCACCACCGCGGCGGGCGGCAACATCCTCTTCGCCGCGGAGAAGAAGGTCGGCGGCGAGACCCGGACGATCATCGGTGCCGCCCTCGGGCAGTACGGGCAGAACGGCGTGGCCAACATCGACGAGGTCACCGGCGTCACCCGCAAGCTCATCGAAGCTGGGCAGGGCGCGCTGACCGCCAAGACGATCGTGAAGAAGGGCGACGTCGTCGGCCGGGTCGACGACGGTCTGGGCGGCACGGCCCCGGTCGTCGCCACCAAGGACGTCGAGGCCGCCGGCTGGTCGGGCCTGACCGTGAAGCTGAAGCTCGGCGAGAGCGCGGGCAAGACGATCCCGCACTCCGCGAAGGCCGGCACCCAAGTGGGTGTGCTGAGCGTCGGCGACGGCAAGGACGGCGCCGTCGAGGTGCCCGTCGCGCTCCAGGAGGACCTCACCGAACCGGGCTTCGGCGCCAAGCTCAAGCGCGTCGGCTGAGTCACGCGCGGCACGACGCAGGCGTGGGCGGAGGCGCAAGCCGCCGCCCACGCCCACGCATTGGCCGAACTCCGCCGGACCCGCACGGAGGGAGCCCCCACCCCCGGCGCCCGCCGGGCCCTGCGTGCTAGCGTCACAATCTCGGGGGTAGTACGCCGGGGCTGAGTGACGGAGTGTTCCGGGACGGACCCTCTGCCGCGCCCCTCGGACGGACAGAACGACACGGGGAGTGCCGCAAGTGGCAACAGCGGAGCCGACGCGAGCCGACGACGCCGATCCTGAGCCCGGCACCGGTGGCGGCACCCGCACCGGGGCGCGAATACAGCTGCCCGCCCAGCGCCGCACCGACCCCGTGGCGCCCGAACGGGCCTCCGGTTGGATCCGGTTCCTGCGGCACCCCGTGACCATCACGACCGTCACCGCGGCCGTCCTGCACGTCCTGTGGTTCTTCACCTTCGCCAACAGCGGCGGAGACCTCGCCGCGCAGGACGCCTGGGCCGAGTTCGTCGGACGGCACCCCGACTCCGCGTACAACCTCGCCTGGTACGGCGGGATGCACCCGGTGTCGTACAGCGTCGTCTCGCCGTATCTGATGTCGGTGCTCGGCGTCCGGACCACGATGATGATCGCCGGGACGGTCTCCGCCGCCCTGCTCACGATGATCCTGATCCGCAGCCGCGCGGTGAAGCAGCCTCTGTGGCCCGCGTTCGCGGGTCTCTTCGCGCTGTTCTGCAACGCGGTGTCGGGCCGCGTGACCTACGGTCTCGGCCAGATGTTCGCGCTGATGGCCGTCGCCGCCGTCTTCTGCTGGCCCTACCGCTGGCGCTACAAGCGGTGGGCGAAGGCCCTGGTCGCCGCGCCGTTCGCCGCGCTCGCGACCATGGGAAGCCCGGTCGCCGGACTCTTCGTGGGCATGATCGCCGTCGCGCTTTTCCTCAGCAAGCGCTACCCCGGCGCGTACGCGCTCGGGCTCGCGCCCGCTGTCGTCGTGGGCCTCTCCGCGTGGCTCTTCCCGTTCTCCGGCACGCAGCCGATGTCGTTCGGGTCCGCATCGCTGCCCCTGATCTGCTCCGGCCTCGTCTTCTTCCTCGTACCGAAGCAGTGGAAGACCGTGCGGATCACCACTGCCGTGTACGCGGCCTTCGTGCTCGGCGTCTGGCTGATCAGCTCGCAGATCGGCTCCAACATCAGCCGCCTCGCGATGTCCTTCGGGGGCGTCGCGCTGCTTGCCGCGCTGCCGTTCGCGGTGCCGAAGACCCGCAAGTGGTACGCGATCGTCGTGGCGCTCGTCGGCTTCACCGGCTGGGTCGGGTTCAAGGCGGTCGACGACATAATCCACACGACGCCCCAGGCCTCCTGGACACGTGAGCTCGCGCCGCTGGTGAACGAGCTGCAGGAGGTCGGCGCCGAGAAGGGCCGCGTGGAGGTCGTGCCCGCGCGCAGCCACCGCGAGGCCTCCGCGCTCGCGCCGTACGTGAACCTCGCCCGCGGCTGGAACCGGCAGGCGGACATGGAGCGCAACCCCCTCTTCTACGACGACACCCTCAACTCCGCGAACTACCACGAGTGGCTCCAGCGCTGGTCCGTGCATTACGTCGTGCTGCCCAAGGGCGAGCCCGACGGCGACGGCGGCAAGCGCGAGGCCCAGCTGGTCGAGAAGGGCCTGCCGTATCTGAAGCAGGTGTGGGTGGACTCCAACTGGCAGCTGTACGAGGTCACCGACCCGACCCCGCTCGCCGATCCCCCCGCGGTCGTCGACCGCGCCGAGGCAGGCGGTATGACGATCGAGGTGAAGGAGGCGGGCCGCGTCCTGATCCGCGTCCCGTACTCGCCGTGGCTCAGCCTCGTCGACGCCGACGGCAAGGGCGTCGAGCGGCCGAAGGAGACCGAGGAGTCCAAGCGGCTGCGGGAGACCGACGAGGACGCCCCCAAGCAGTTCGACAACCTCAACGGCTGCCTGATGGAGGCGAAGGAGGACGCCGAGGGCGACAAGTGGACCGAACTCCTCGCCCCCGGCCCCGGCGTCTACCGCCTCGGCGCCCCCTACCAGCTGCCACGCGGCACCGCCTGCCCGGAGGAACTGCAGGAGAGCGTGCGCTAGCCGGGCGCCGGCTGGGCATGGGCGGAGAGGCGGGCCGCAATCCACGAGGGAACGGGACCAGGGCCACCCGCGGCAGGTCCGCCCCCACCGGAGGCGGACCCTTCCGCACACCGTTGCCGACTCACCGGCACCGGGACCAACGCACCGGATCACGCTCACCGTCCCTGGCCTGCTCACCGGGACGGGTCCACCGGCCCAGGCGCCCCGGCCAGCCCGCCAGGGCGGGCTCACCAAGACGGTGCCGTCGGCATCGGCTCACAGTGACCGGGTCACACGGCCGGGGTCACCGGGAACGCCACGTCGCACACCTGGTCCTCCGGACCGGCGGTGTCCCACTCCACGAAGTAGATCTCGCGGCACGCTCCCGCGACCTTCAGGCCTTCGCGGGCCACCCACGCCTCCACCGCCTCGAACGCGCCGAGGATCTGCGGATACGAGACCTGGGCCTTGGTGATGCGGGTGTAGGCGATCCGGTGGGCGGGCTCCACCCGGGAGCTGGTGCCCCGCTGCCGGCCCGCCTTCCGCGCCCACGCCCGCGCCGCCTCCGCGTCCCTGACCGGGACACAGGCCTCCGCGGGCCCGTCGCTGTCCTGGGTGACCTCTGCGTGGTAGACGACGAACGGCGAGTCCGCCATGCCGCCGCACTCGCTCTCCGCCGCCTCCTCCAGGCGACGCGTCGACGCGTCGATCCAGACGGGCAGCTCCTCGGAGAGGAGGTGCCTGCTCTCGCAGATGACGTACTGCTCCGGCACGTCGACGGTCTTGACCTCGAAATCTTTCCCGTACATCTCGGAACCTCTTCCAGACAGTCGTCCACGGAGGTACCCCACGAGCGTGCGCTGCTCCGCGTGCCGCTCCTCGACGTCCGCCCAGTACGCGGCGACCGCCCGCTCCGCCTGCTCGCCGTCGAGCCGTACCGTCGCGGCGATGTCCGCGAGCGGCATGCCGAGGCGGCGCAACAGGACGACCGTGCGGGCGCTCTCCACCTGCGACGCGCGGTAGTGGCGGTAGCCGGTGGACTCGTCGACGTACGCCGGGGGCAGCAGCCCGAGGCGGTCGTACAGGCGCAGGGCCTTGGGCGAGAGCCGTGCGCGGGCGGCGAAGTCGCCGATGGTGAGCAGCGGTTCGCCACTCGCCGGTCTTGCCGGTACGTCTCCCGACCCGTCTTCCTGTGCGTGCACGTCGTCCATGGGGGCATCCTCCGTCACCGCGCCCCTCGGCCCGGCACGCAGGACGATGGGCTCTGCCCCAGGGGCAAGGTCAACCGCTGCCGGTGCCGCCTGTGCGGGGAGGCGCGCCCCGGTGGCCGTAGTACGCCTGTGCCTCCAGCCATCGGCGGTGCCTTCCGCGCCGTACGCCGACGATGATCGCGATGCCGGAGGCCGCGAGGAGGCCGAGGAGCGGCACGACGACGGTCACGACGATGCCGCCGACGAAGGACGCTATGTCGGCGTCGTCTCCGGGCGCGAAGGTGAGCGCGCCGCGCGGGTCGTCGCACATCACGCGGTAGTCCGCGTCCGTGTCCGTCTTGAGCACGAACGCCCGCTGCCACTCGACGCTGCCCTTGGTCACGGTGAAGGTGCTGTCGGGCGTGGTCACGCGCGGCGTGGATCCGGAGGGGCCGGAGACGACCTTGCAGTGCGCACGCGCGATGAAGGGGCTGCGTACGTAGATGGCGGCGTCGTCGTCGGGCCCGATCCGCAGCGTGACGGACCGCCCGCTCGTGAACGCCTCGCTGTCGTCGACGGAGCCCGCCGCCGAGGTCAGCGTCAGCACGAAGCTCACGATGCCGATGCCCACGCAGACCGCCGCGATCACCCCTGCCACGACGAACCACCGCCGCCGTGGCCGCAGTTGCCCCGCGTCGATGCGTGGCGGCGGCCCGGGCGGTGGCCCATAGGGATACATATCGGAACGATGACAGCCTGCCGACGGTTGGGGAAGAGCCCCAAGGAGGAGCTGCCGTCCTGCTGGTGAGCTGCTGACGGCCCGAGCTACCGAGAACCGTCGCTCTGCGGGTCGCCCTTCACGTAGTCCCGCCAGATCCGGACCGGAAAGACATTCCCGTGCCGCGAACTCGCCCCGCCCACGCCCGACATGGGCAGCAGCTGCGGCTCGTCCGGGCTGGTCCGGAACATCGTCACGGCGGTCGACAACTCCTCGGTGGTGGCGGTGAACCAGGCCGACCGTAGGCGGTCCTGGTCGCCGGTGCGCCCGGCGACGACCGGCCGGTCGACGGATGACGCGCCGACGCCCCGCATCGCGTCGGCGACCTCGTCGGCCACATCCGGATCCAGCGCGCGCCGCGCGCCGGGCCTCGCGAGCCCGCCGACGGTCACGTCGTCCTTGACGACCTTGGTCACCGAGTAAGGATCGTGCCGCAGGCCGCGGTTGACGAAGGTGCCGTAGGCGCCGGCCATGCGGATCGCGCTGGGGGTCGACGTGCCGACCGGAAAGGTTTCCTCCAGGCGCGCCATGCTGCCCTCGAGCAGCCCGGAGGCGATGGCGGTGCGCCGCACCCGCTCCAGGCCGATGTCCTTGCCGAGGCGTACGTAGGTGGCGTTGCCGCCCTTGGACAGGGCCTGGCGGAGGGTGGGATGAGTGCTGTCGGGCCCGTCGGTGCCGCTGTCGCTGCCGCTGCCGCTGCCGACGGAAGGCGCGGCTGATTCCCGCAGGAGGCCGCCGTCGTCGTAGAAGCTCCCGGCCGAAGCGGGCTGCCACCGGGTGCCGCGTCCGGCCGACGTACGGATGCCGTGTTCAAGGGCCGATGCGAGCACGAAGGGCTTGAAGGCGGACCCGACGGGGACGCCGGAGGTGTCGGCGTTGTTGGTGAAGTGCTTGGTGGCATCGGCCCCTCCGTACAGGGCGACGATGGCGCCGTCGGCCGGACGCACGGAGGCGGCGCCCACCTGCACGCCCTTGTCGGCGGCGCGCTTCTTCGGGTCGATGCCGCTGTCGATGGCGCGCTCGACCGCGCCCTTCAGGCGTCGCACCTTGTCCTTCTCGAAGGTGGTGTGGATCTTGTAGCCGCCGCGGGCGAGGTCCTTGTCGGTGAGGCCGGTGTGCTGCTTGACGTACTTGTTCGCGACGTCGACGAGATAGCCGGTCTGCCCGCCGAGGCTGGTGGTCCGGGACTCCTTGTGAGGCTCGGGAAAGGTCGTGAACTCCGCGCGCACATCGGCCTTCATGAGCCCGGACTTGACCTGCCGATCGAGGATCCACTCCCAACGGGCCTCAGCGCGGCGGTGGTTGGCGCGGCTGACGGAGGGGTCGTACTGCTCGGCGCCCTTCAACAGGGCGGCGAGTGCGGCACCTTGGCTGGGGTTCAACTGCCGGGCGGGGATGCCGTAATAGGCGTGGGCGGCGGCCTCGATGCCGTAGGCGCCGCGCCCGAACCAACTGGTGTTGAGATACCCCTGCAGGATCTCCCGCTTGCTCTTCTTCCGGTCCACCTTCAACGCGATGACGAACTCCTTGACCTTCCGCGTCACCGTCTGGTCCTGGGAGAGGTAGGTGTTCTTCACGTACTGCTGGGTGATGGTGGAACCGCCCTGCGTCTCCTGCCCGCGGACCATGTTGACCGCGGCGCGGGCGAGGCCCTTGGGCGAGACGCCGGAGTCACTGTAGAAGGTGTCGTTCTCGGCGGCGATGACGGCGTTCTCGACGGCGTCGGGAATCTCCGAGAGCCGTACGTTCTGCCGGTTCACCTCACCGGTGCTCACCATCTGGGTGCCGTCGGCCCAGTAGTAGACGTTGGCCTCGCGCTGGGCGGCCGCGTTCTCGTCGGGGATGTCGACGGAGGCGTACACGAGGGCGAAGAGGCAGGTGAGGGCGGTGAGAACGAGGGTGAGGGAGCCGAGCCCCTGCCGCCAGGAGGGCAGCCATCGCCGCAGGCCGCGTCTGCCGTGCCGGGGGTAGTCGATGAGGCGGCGTCGGCGGAGTGGCTTGCGGGCGCGGGGATTTCTGGGCTTGCGATTGGCCTTGCGCGCCGGCTTCCCCTGAGTGTGTGTCCCCATGGTGGGGGAGAGGGGGGTGATGGGGGCGGGGGTTGGCCGGAGACGTATTAGGGGGACGTAACAGCCGGGGGGGGAGGGGAGGTGCAGCGCACGGGAGCGGCGACGGTGTGGGGATGTGGCGACGGTGTGGGGCGGCGGGGACGGTGGCAGGGCCCGGCCGTGGCGGCTCCCCTTGGCCACGGCCGGCCCGCCTCAACCATGGGGCCGACGATGCGGGAGTGTGCCGATCCCATGGGAGTTCCAGAACCGTGGCATGCGGGGCTGACCGGCGAGGTCCGCTGCCACCGGCTCACCTCACGTCTTCCCAGGGCGAGCCCGCCGACACAGGTTGAAAGCGCGAACGCCTGCGGGCCCGGCCGGGAAGTCGGCATTGGGTGCGCGATCGGCGGCCCCTCCTGCGAGGCTGTGTCGCGTGACCTATGCAGTGAGTGTGGATACCCGGATCGCCAATGGCTCCTCGGAGATGGATGAGCTGCAACGGGTCGGCGCCGGCGCCCTCCTTGAGGACGGCTTCGAGTCGGTGGAGGAGATCGAGGGCCCCGACGGGATGGAGGTGGGGCTCCGGGACACCTTCGTGGGCGTGTATCCCGGCGGTGCACTCCTGAAGGTCTTTGTGGACGCCCCGGCGCTGGAATTCGCCGAGCAGGCCGTCCGCGAACTGGTGGAGGAGCTGCTTGACCGCACTGAGCTGCTCTCCGACTGGACCGTCGAGCGATGCGAGGTGGAGCTGCAGTCGGACCTGGCGAAGGAGAGCCTGGACGCGGCCGATGGCCCGGATGCCCCGCCGGACGACGTCGAGTCCCGCCGCGCGCGACTGATGGGGTTGGCCGGGGGAGCGGTGCCCACGGTCGCGCCCGGGACGCCGGCCGAGACCGCGGCCATCCGTTCCAAGATCCGCACCATGGCGCCACGGCTGGCGGCTTTCGGCCTGGGGATGTTCGGTGCGCGGGAGGAGGGCGAGGAGGGTGAGAAGGGGACTAAGGGGACGGAGGACGCCGAACTTGCCGCCGGGGCCCTGATCTGGGGTACGGACGTCCTCCTGGACGAGCTGTTCCAGGACGCGCACGCGCTGGACCGGGAGGAGACCAACGTCGCCGAATGCGACAGCCCCATGTGGCTCCTCGACGAATTGCCCCCGCGCTACGCCCTGCAGTACGACGCGCGCTTCGCCCGGCGATTCCTGGTGACGGCGATCGCGCTGACGACACGGCTGACGGAGGGAAGTTTCAAGGAGCTGAGCTGTGTGGCAGAGGAACTGGCCTTCAAGCTGCTGCTGCGCGACGCCGAGGTCACGCTGGACACCTTCGGCCTCCTCGACGAGGGCGTCTCTTCGGCACTGGAGTGTTTCGCCGATCTCGTCTACGAGGACATGGACCACGAGTGGCTCTACGACGACTCGACGGACGGCATCGACGAGAGCGAAATGGGCGCGGCCCTCGGTATCGCCCCCATGGGCATCTCAAGCTGGTTCACGCCCTTCAACAAGGACGGGTACGTACATCCGTACGCCGCAGACGACCCCGACAACGAGAAGCCCGAAGGCACCGCTCCTTGAGCGTCTTACGGATGGCGCACAGGACTCGACTCTCGACTCAGCCCCCGAAGCGGAGCTTGTACTGGGCCTTGCCCTTCGGGAAGTCGTCCAGTGTTCCGCCGCCCCAGTCGTGGTCGAAATACGCCTGGTACTTCGAGTCCTGGACGAGTTCGGCCATCCGGTCGATGAAGTAGGGCGAGTCGCCTCCCCCCGTATAGGCGTCGCCCTTCTGGTAAAGGCCCCATTCCGGATACGACTTCGGCTTGTTGTGCGCGGCGGCGAACGCCTTGAAGTCATTCACCCCCATGACGGTGTTGAGGGTGTGGTTCCACCGCTGGGGCGGCGTAGCGTCCGGGTGCTGCCACCACACGTCGTAGATGTTGAGACCGACTACGTCGACGTAGGCATCGCCGGGGTACAGCGTCTCGAATGACGTGACCTTGCCCGAGGAGCCGACGGCCATGTTGTAGTCGAACTGGAAGGACGCTCCGGTGCGAGCACGCATGAGGGTGACGACCTTCCGGAACATCGCCCGATACGCTGCTGGGTCGCCGGTTCCCTGCCATGGCCCGATGTTCTTGTTGTTCCCCTCGTATCCGAGGCGGATGACGGAGTCGCCCAGACCATTCTTGATCATCAGGTCGGCAAGGTCCCGGAACTGGCTGTCGTACTTACCGTCGAGCCCGTCCGTGAAGTTTCCGCCCTTGGGCAGCATGTGCAGCCCGAGCACGAAATGACGGTCGGCTCCGGCCTTCTTCCAGTCACCCCAGTACTTGGTCGCGTACTGATTCCATTTGATGTTCTCGGACGGGTCCAGGTAATCGGTAGCGTCCACCTGTGACCGACCGAGCCACGTCCGAGAATTCTCCAATGCGGCAGTCTTTCCCGGACCGACGTAAACACCCAGGCGGGACGGGGAGGCGGCACCCTCGGACGGTATGGCCATGGACGCGAGGATAACCGCCGCCATGGCCAGTGTCGTAGCCAGCTTTCGTTTCATTCTCATCCTTGTCGACCGGCCGGTGCAGGGCCAGAATTCCGGTACCGCGGCCACATGGCCGCCCGGGCCGCCCCATTCTCAGAAAGTCGGCGCGCGCAGGCAACGAGAGATCGCTACTACACCATTTCGTAGCGAAAAGACCCCTTGCCACGCCCTCACCAACATGCTGCCCCCGCCCCGACAGGCCCCCCATGGAGTCCGCCCCCGCCAGAGCACCCGCATCGGCGGTTTCGCTCTGCTACCGGCCATCGTTGAAGCCGAACGCGGCATGGCGCATCTCACGTCGCGGGCCAGCCGCCGATCACCTCGCCCGATGAGCCGCCCTCTCTCGCCGTCGGGCGTGAAGGGGGCCTCCCTGCGTCACGGGTGATCGTTTCTTCGGTGAACTTGTCCGCCCAATTGGGCGTGCGCCCATGTCTGCCCGGGCCCCACGCCGGCCGTCCGGCTACAACTCAGCCGCAGGCCGTGGCGAGAGGAGTCATCCGGTCGCGCGGCTGCTCGTACCGGCAACTTCAACAACCACTCATCACCAGGCTCGTTGGGCCTGTGAACGCAGTCGGCATGCCTAGCTTGGAGGACCCTTGCGCAGGAAGTTCTCGACCACAATCGCCACCCTGGCCCTGTTGACCGGTGGAGCCGTCGGAGGCTCCTGGGCCGCCGCGGGCAGCTCGCTGGCAGCCGGGGCGACCGCTTCGTCGCCGGACACGTCCGCTTCAGCACCGACGGTCCGGGAAAAGGCCGACCGCATCATGAACCTGCCGTATCAGCAATTCGCTGTGACGCCGCAGATCCCACCGTTCAACTGGACGAACGACGGCTGCTCCGTCCCCACCGGCTACGCGCCCTACGTCGAGGTGTTCAGGCCGGCCTGTGTGCTGCATGACTTCGGCTACCGGAACTACGGCGCACGGCACGAACTCAAGCTGGACCCGACCCGCGCGACGAAGAACTGGATCGACGGGCGGTTCCGTACGGAGATGCGACGAATCTGCGACGACAAATACCGCACGCCGCTGGCCCACCTCAACTGCACCAACGCCGCCGAGGCGTACCACTTGGCCGTCCAGTTCGGCGGCGACAGCTCCTTCTTCTGAGCCCCACCACTCCTCGACGCCGTACACGGAGCGGATCATGCAGAAGGGCCAGCCCCGGGGAAAACATCCCTTGAGCTGGCCCTTTTCTCTGTGCCCCCGGCAGGATTCGAACCTGCGACACCCGCTTTAGGAGAGCGGTGCTCTATCCCCTGAGCTACGAAGGCGTACTGGTGCCGCCACGGATGGCGGTTCCAGACAGGGTAGCGGATCGGGGTGGGGCGGCGGTGCGTGGCCGGGGGCGGGGGGCGGCCGGTGTGGGGTGGGGGTGTGGCCTCCCGGGTGGTGGGGTCTGTGGGTCCTTCCCCGTTATCTCAGGGAGTGGGGGTCCAATTTCCCAGCCAGTCGCCGATTTCCTGGCCCGCGGCCTGCGCGTCCGTCAATTGCGGGCGGTCTCCGCTTGCCGGGCCGGAGCCCGCGCCGGTGTTCTTGTACTCGGCGAAGCGGTCGTCCTTCCAGGGGAAGCCGCCCATGTCCGACCAGGGGGTGGGCCTGATGGCCGCGCTGAGGGTGGAGTCGCGGACCGTTGTCTGGGGGGTCAGGCTCGCGTCGCCGCCCGCGTGCCAGTTGCGGCCCAGGTAGAAGCTGCGCGCGGACACGTCTCCGGTCACTGTGGTGTTCGTGATCAGGAAGCCCTTGCGGTCCGCCGGGGTGCTCGGCGCTGTGACGTAGCCCTGCGACGTGCCGTCCCAGCGCTTTTTGAGGGTGATCACCGAGCGGTCCACGACCGCTGTCGCCCGGCCGAAGATGAAGTCCGTGTTGCCCACGATGTAGGAGTTCTTGATGTACGCCCTGCCCAGTTTGTTCTTGGCCGCCGTGTCCAGGAGGAGGGTGTCCTGGTCGCCCGTGACGATCACGCTGTCCAGGTACGCCTTGTCTGCCGCTGTGCGCAGGGCCACCGCCTGGTGTCCCGCCAGGTTCTGGTTGGCCTTCTCGTCGAAGTCGTTGGAGATCGTCAGGTTGCGGGCCTGGAAGTCGTCCGCCTCCGCGGCCACCGTCGCGCTGCCCGAGGTGCCGTAGTTCCCGGAGCCGTCCGGCTTGGGGGTGCCCGCCGCGTTGTCGTAGACGATGACCGTGTCCTTGCGGCTGCCGCCCGTGCCCTGGAGCGTGACGTGCGGCTTGTTGGCCGGGATCTTCACCGTCTCCCGGTACGTGCCCGCCGCGATGGAGACCACGACCCGCGAGGAGTTGTTCGTCGGTACGGCGTTGATCGCCGCCTGGACCGTCTTGTACTGGGCGCTGCCGTCCTTCGCCACGGTGAGGGTGGAAGCAGCCGAGGCGGAGGCGGAGGCGGAAGATGATGTTGAAGCTGAGGTGCCGAGGGTCGCGCGTGGGCCCACTCCCGCCTTCACCTTCGCCGGGACCTCCGCCGCCTTGTCCGGCGTGTAGCTGTAGTAGCTCTTCGGGTCGAACGCCGTGCCGCCGCTCTCGTTGCGCCCGCTCGTCCCGACGAAGACGTTGCCGCGCTGCACGATCGACGCCGAACTGTCCTTCGTGACCGGGTTGTTGAGGCCCTCGAAATAGCTGTTCTCCAGGACCATCTTCGTGTTGCCGCGCGAGTAGTTCCCGTACGACGAGGTGATGTCCGTGCCCGCGACGTCCTGGAGGTAGTTGTTGTAGAGGTGTGCGTGGGCCACGTTGTCCGTGGACGGGTTGCGCTGTTCCGTCTCGCGCAGCCAGTTGTGGTGGATCGTGATGTCGGCCGTGGTGTTCTCGGTCCAGCCGATGCCGAATGTTTTGTTGTTGTCGCTCAGCTTGTTCCAGGACACCGTCAGGTATGTGGTGTCCTTTCGGCTGTCTATCAAGCCGTCTGCCATGTGCCGCAGGTCGTTGTGGTCGATCCAGACGTGGTGCGCGCCGTCCATCTGTACGGCGTCGAAGTCGTGCTCCTTGTCGTTCCACGTGCCCGCGTACGAGTCCCGGATCGTGAGGTTCCGGATGATCACGTTGTGCACGCCCTGGCCCAGGAAGAAGCCGCCCCCGACGATCTGGCCCGAGGTGCCGGACCCCACGATCGTCTTGTCCGACGCGACCTTGATCTCCTTGCCCTTGGGGTTCATCGTGATCGTCGCGGCGACGACGATGACGTACGGGTCGGAGGCCGTCGCGTACCTCTCCAGGTCCGCGAGTGTTTTGACGGTGACTGTTTTTCCGTCGCGGCCGCCGTAAGTCCCCTTCTGGCCCAGGGCGTTGACCGACGCGAAGCCGTCGGCGACGTCATCGGCCCAGGCCGCGGAGGTCGCCGCGGAACCCGCCCCGGTAGCCGCCGATGCCCGTGGCTGCGCGTCTTCGCCGAAGACCCCGAGGGTCGTGCCGTACGTCAGTCCCGCCGCGGCCGCCACGGCCACCGGGATGCCGACTCTCAGGCTCAGCCGGCGCCTGCGGTGCTGGGCCGCGCGCTCGTGCCGGTTCGCTCTCATGTACCTCATCCGCCCTGGTGATAGTTGGTGAGCGTTGCGCAGGGCAGTCGCCACCACAGGGGGATTGGTTGCCGCGGTCGCGGCCGAGGATCAGGCCGACCCTGCGTCCCGGTCCCGCTCCGCGAGGTCCGCGTCGATCGTCGTCCGCAGCTCCGCCAGCAACGTCTCGAACTGTGCGAGGAGTTCGGGCGTGTACTGCGCCATCGTCGCGTCCATCCGGACCGCGAGCGGCGTGAAGAACTCGTCGGCGCGTTCCCGGATGCCGGGGCGGCTGTGCAGCGTGATGACGCGGCGGTCGGTGTGTTCGCGGGTGCGGACGATGTGGCCCGCGCCTTCGAGGCGGTTCAGGAGCGCGGTGGTGGCGCCCGATGAGAGCAGGATGCGTTCGCTCAGGCGGGCCGGGGAGAGCGGGGTGCCGCGGTCCTCGGCGGTGACGATCTCCAGGAGGGCGTCGGCGTCCGTGGAGTGCAGGCCGAGCCAGACGGCGAAGCGGCGGCTGAGCTCGTTGTAGCGCTCGCCGTAGCCCCTGAGTCCGTCCATCAGGCGCTCGCGCTGCGCCGTCACCTCGCCGGGTGTCGGTTCCTCCGTCGCCACCGCGCCCGCCCTCTCTTCCGCCGGCTGCCCGTAGTCGTAGTCGGGCCCGTACTCGTAGCCGTACTCCAGCTCGTACTCGTGCTTTGACAACTTACCGGCCTCACTTTACCTTCACCATGGAATTACTTCACCATGGAGGTACTCAGTGCGTGATCCGTCCCCCGCCCGCCGCTGGCTCGGGCTCATCGCCATCGCCCTCGGCGTCGCCCTGATCGTGGTCGACACCACGATCGTCAACGTGATCGTCCCCTCGGTCATCGAGGACCTGGACACCGGCTCCGCCCAGGCGCAGTGGATCCAGGAGTCGTACGCGATCGTCTTCGCGGCGCTGCTCCTGCTGACCGGGCGCCTCGCCGACATCTTCGGCGCCCGGCGGATCTTCGTCGCCGGCGTCGTGGTCTTCGGCGCGACCAGCGTGCTCGCCGGGCTCGCGCCCGGCAGCGGGCTGCTGATCCTGGCCCGCTTCCTGCAGGGCGCGGGCGCGGCGATGATCCTGCCGACCTCGCTGTCCCTGCTGAACGCGACCTTCACCGGCAAGGCGCGCGGCCAGGCCTTCGCCATCTGGGGCTCGACCATCGGCGCCGCCGCCGCGCTCGGCCCGCTGCTCGGCGGCTGGCTCGCCGAACACGTCTCGTGGCGCTGGGCGTTCGGCATCAACGTGCCGCTGTCCGTCATCGTCGCCGCCGGCGTGCTGCTCTACATGGCTCCCTCGCCGCGGACCAAGGGCCGGGTGGACGTGCCCGGAGCGGTGCTCTCCGCGGTGGGGCTCGGGCTGCTCGCCTTCGGGCTCGTCGAAGGGCGTACGTACGGCTGGATCGTCAGCATCGAGCCGCTGGAGGTGCTCGGGGTCAGTTGGGGGAGCGGTCCCTCGCCCGTTCTCGTCGCCCTCGTGCTCTGTGCCGTCACGCTGTTCGCGTTCGTCCGGCGGCAGATCGCGCTCAGCCGGGGCGGCGACCCCGCACGGTCTTCACGGGTCCTGATGGACGTACGGCTGTTCTCGATCTCCTCCTTCCGCAACGGCAACATCGCGACCCTGATCATCGGCCTCGGCGAGTTCGGCATCGTCGCGGTGCTCCCGCTGTGGCTGCAGTTCACCCTCGGCTACAGCGCCCTGCAGGCCGGGCTCGCCCTTGTGCCCATCGCCATCGGCAGCTTCGTCGCGACCGGGGCGAGCTTTCCGCTGGCCGCCAAGGTCCCGGCGCTCGGGCAGGTGCGCATCGGGCTCGCCCTTGAGGTCGTCGGGCTCGCGGGGGTCGGGTTCATCGCCGCTCCGGACAGCTCCTGGTGGGCCGCCGCGCTGATGCTCTTCGTCTACGGGATCGGCGTCGGGTTCGCCACCGCCCAGGTCACCAATGTGGTCCTCGCCGAGGTGCCGCACGAGAGCGCCGGGCAGGGCTCCGGCATCCAGAGCGCCTTCCGCCAGCTCGGTTCCGCGCTCGGCATCGCCGCCCTGACCACCGTTTTCTTCACCACGCTGAGTACGAATCTGCGCGACCGGCTGAGCGATGCGGGAGTGCCGGGCGGGCAGGCCGACCGGCTCACCGGCGCCGTCACCGACAGCGCGGGTGCCGCCATCGGGCCGCTCGCGGACCGCCCGGAGACCGCGTCCGTCGCCGACGCGGCGCGCTCGGCGATGACGGACGGGGTCGCCGTCGGCGGCTATGTCGCAGCGGGGTTCGTCGTACTCGGGCTCATCGCCACCTTCCTCATCCCGGCCGCGTCCGCCACCGCCACCGCCACGGACGAGGAAGCCGCCGGGGATCACGGCGATGTGGTCGCCCAGGTGTAGGCGTGCAGGCGCAGGGCGAGCTGGATCTCCAGGGAGCGCTCCGGGGACTGCCAGTCGGCGCCGAGCAAGTGGCCTATCCGGTCCAGGCGTTGGACCACGGTGTTCACATGGACGTGCAGCGATTCCTTCGCCTTGGACTGGCTCATCCCGCAGGCGAAGTAGGCCCGCAGGGTGTGGATGAGTTCGGTGCCGCGTTTGGTGTCGTAGTCCAGGACCGGGCCCAGTGTGCGGCGTACGTAGGAGTCGAGGTTCGTGTCGTCGCCGAGGAGTACGCCGAGGAAGCCGAGGTCGGGCAGGTCAGCGCCCTGGCCGGTGTGGCCGAGCGCGCGCAGGGCGGACAGGCAGCGCAACGCTTCGGCGTGGGCCTGGGCGAGGGCCTCGGGGCCGGTGGCGGGGCCCGCGGCGCCGACCGTGACCGGGGCTCCCGCAGCCTGGGTGAGTTCGGCGGCGAGCGCGCGGGCCCGGGAGCCGGTGTCGTCGGCCGGGAGCACCAGGACCATGTGGTCGTGGTGCAGGCCGGACAGGCCGTGGTGGGTGCGGGCGGCGCGGGCGGCCGATGAGAGCAGGAGCCTGCGGGACGCCGCCTCGCTGTGGGCGACGAACACCGCGTGGGGCAGGGCCAGATCGACGTCCAGGCGGCGGGCGCGCGAGGCGAGGCGGCCCGGGGTGCCGGAGAGGGAGAGCAGGTCGCCGAGGAGTTCGCCGCGCACGCGGTCCTCGGCCTCGGCGGCCGAGCGGCGCAGGAGCAGGAGCAGTGCGGTGACGACCCCGGCGCGCTCGAAGAGGCGGCGGTCGGCCTCGCCCAGGTCGGCCCGGTCGGTGAGGGCGATGCTGCCGAGGAGCTCCGGGCCCGCGAGGACCGCGCACACCCAGGTGCCGTCGAGAGGGACGGCCCGGCCGCTGGCGCGCGAGGCGGCGACGGCCTTGGCCGGGGGCGTACGGGAGGTGGCGTCGACGCGGGCGAGTTCGGTGCCGTCCCCGTCGTGGATGAGGGTGCCGCCGCGAAGGAGCGCGCCGATGGCGGTGGCGACCTCGGTGAAGTCCCCGCCCCTCAGGACGAGATCGGTCAGCCGGTCGTGCGCGTCCTCGGCACGGAGCATGGCCTCGCTGTGCGCGCGGATGGTCTGCGACGCCTCGTTCAGGTCGACGAGGGCGGCCCTGGTCTCCTCCATGCGGCGCGCGCTGTCGATGGCGATGGCCGCGTGGTCGGCGAGCGAGGAGAGCAGCGCGCCCTCGTCGGGGGTGAAGGCGCGGGCGGTGCGGTCGGCGGCGTACAGGACACCGATGACGTGCGTGCCCTGCCGCAGCGGTACGCCGAGGATGGCGTGCAGGCCTTCCTCCAGTACGGCGCTGTCGATGGGGGTGGTGTGCTGGAAACGGGGGTCGACCTCGTAGTCCCCGGTGGCGTACGGGCGGGCCGTCTGGGCCACGAGGCCGCCGAGCCCCTCGCCCATGCCCAGGCGCAGATTCTGGAACGCGGCGGAGATGGAGCCGTCCGTCACGCGCATGTAAGTGTCGCCCGCCGCCGGGTCGTTGAGGGAGAGGTACGCGACGTCCGTGCGGAGAAGCAGCTTGGCCCGGTGGACGATGGCGCGGAGCACCGCGTCCAGGTCGCGAAGGGCCGCGAGGTCGCCCGCGGTGTCGAAGAGCGCGGTGAGTTCGGCCTCCCTGCGCTGGTGCTGGTTCAGGGTGCGGCGCACGCGCAGGGCGGTCTGCGTGGCGTCGTCGATCGCCGTCAGCTCGGCGTCGCTCGCCCCGGCGGCGCGGGCCGCAGCGGCAGGACGGGCGAACTGCTCGGCCGGCGCGTCCTGGGCGAGCAGGTCGAGCAGCTCGCGCAGGGCGGCGCACGCCTGCTCCCGGTGGGCGGCGTGGGCGGCGTGGGCGGCGTCTGGGGAGCTTGACATACGACGGGTCGCCTCCGGGAGCGGGGTGCGCGTGCTGGTGGTGCACGTGCCGGTGGTGCGCTTCAGCTTCCGATTGTCGCCGAGGCCGTGGCGGACGCACCTTCGTCGGTCGACCGCTGTTCGGAGAGCGAACGGCCCCGGGTCTCCTTCGCGACGAGGACGGTGAGCGTCGTGATCACTACGGTCACGCAGACATACAGGGCCACCGGTGTCGCGGAGTCGAAGTCCTTGAGGAGTTCGACCGCGATGATCGGCGCGAGCGCGCCGCCGATGATGGACGCGAGCTGCGATCCCATCGAGGCCCCGGAGTAGCGGACCTTCGTGTCGAACATCTCGGAGATGAAGGCGGCCTGCGGCCCGTACATCGCGCCGTGCAGGAGCAGACCGACCGTGACCGCGAGGGTGATCACGGCGAAGGACTTGCTGTCGACGAGCGCGAAGAACGCGAACGCCCACGCCGCCATGCCGATCGACCCGATCAGGGTGACGGGCCTGCGGCCGATGCGGTCCGAGAGCGCGCCCCACAGCGGGATCGTCACGAAGTGCACGGCGGATCCGATGAGTACGGCGTTCAGGGCGGTGCTCTTGGGCAGTTCCAGGTGCACGGTGACGTAGACCAGGACGAAGGCCGTGAGGATGTAGTACGAGACGTTCTCGCCGAGCCGGGTGCCGATGGCGGTGAGGACGCCGCGCCAGTTGTGCCGGAAGACCTCGACGACCGGCGCGTCCTGCTTGGCGGCGGCCGGACCGGCCTTGGCCGCCTCTGCCTCCGCGCGGGCCTGCGCCTCCAGGAACAGCGGGGACTCCGAGACCGAGACCCGTATCCACAGGCCGATGATCACCAGCACTCCGGAGAGCAGGAACGGGATGCGCCAGCCCCAGGCGAGAAACGCCTCGTCGGACTGGACGGCGGCCAGGAGCGCGAGGACGCCGGTGGCCAGGAGGTTGCCGCCGGGGGCGCCTGCCTGCGGCCAGGAGGCCCAGAAGCCGCGGTTCTTGTCGTCGCCGTGCTCGGAGACGATCAGGACGGCGCCGCCCCACTCGCCGCCGAGCGCGAAGCCCTGGATCAGACGCAACACCGTGAGCAGGATCGGGGCGCCGACGCCGAGCGTGGCGTGGGTGGGCAGCAGGCCCATCGCGAAGGTGGCGCCGCCCATCATCATCAGGCTCAGCACAAGGAGCTTCTTGCGGCCGATCTTGTCGCCGTAGTGGCCGAAGACGACGCCGCCGATGGGCCGGGCGGCGAAGCCGACGGCGTAGGTGAGGAAGGAGAGCAGGGTGCCGACCAAGGGGTCGCTGTCGGGGAAGAAGAGGGTGTTGAAGACGAGCGCGGCGGCGGAGCCGTAGAGGAAGAAGTCGTACCACTCGATGGTGGTGCCGATGAGGCTGGCGCTGATGATGCGGGCGATACCTGGCTTGCCCGGGGTCTTGCCCTGGGCACGCGGCGTTGCGGCTGCCATGGCGTGTTCCGTTTCTCGATGGGGACGTTTCTCGATGGGGACGCGGAGTGGAGTTGACGCGGAGTGGAGTTGGGGGGGGGCGAGCGGGGGTTCAGCTGGCGGTCCAGCCACCGTCCAGGGGCAGCGAGGCGCCGGTCACGAAGCCGCTGTGCGGGCCGCAGAGCCAGAGCGCGGCGGCGGCGATCTCCTCGGGCTCGACAAGGCGCTTGGTGGCCGAACGCCGCAGCAGTACGTCGGTGAGGACCTGCTCGGGGGCGATGCCGTGGGCGGCGGCCTGGGCGCTGATCTGGTCCTCGACCAGGGGCGTGCGGGTGTAGCCGGGGCTGAGGCAGTTGCTGGTGACGCCGTGCGCCGCGCCTTCCAGGGCGGTGACCTTGCTCAGGCCTTCCAGGGCGTGCTTGGCGGCGACGTAGGCGGACTTGAAGGGGCTCGCGCGCAGGCCGTGCACGCTGGAGATGTTCACGACGCGGCCCCAGCCGTGCCCGTACATGTGGGGCAGCGTCCGGCGCAGCAGGAGGAACGGCGCGGTGACCATGACCTTCTGGATGAGGTCGAACCGCTCCGGGGGGAACTCCTCGATGGCGGCGACGTGTTGCAGCCCGGCGCTGTTGACGAGGATGTCGACGCGGGTGGGCAGGGTGTCCACCGCGGCGGGGTCGGCGAGGTCCACCGCGTGTGCCTCGCCGTCGATCTCGTCGGCGACGTCCTTGGCCGTGTCCGCGTGCTGATCCACGACGTGGACGAAGGCGCCCGCACCGGCCAGGGCCACGGCACAGGCCCGGCCGATACCGCTGGCGCCGCCAGTGACCAGGGCGGTGCGTCCGGTGAGGTCGGTTCCTGCGGGGGTTCCGGCGGGGGTTCCTGCGGGGGCGTCACCGCGGGGAGTGGGGCCGGGAGTGGGGCTCGTCATGGCCGGAAACGTAAGGGCGCGGCGCGCGGGGATCCCATGTGTGGGGCCCACATAACCGGGGAGCGTGTCATGTGGGCGGGTGCGGCCGTCCGGGTACGGCCTCGGTGACCCAGGTCACGCTCGACGACCCGCAAGCTGTGCTACCTTGCGAACAGCACGTGTGTACGCCGCCTTCTGCGGCGCCGGTGCCGATCTTCTTTTCTTCCGCCTCGTGTCGAGGCTCTGTAGCTCCGTAGCTTCCATCTTTTTCGCGAAGCCCTTTGCCGCAGTTCTTTTCTCCGCCCGACGTACGGGACGTGAACACACCGTCCTGCCGGGCCCCTCATTCGCATGTCCGCGAAAGGACCCCATCATGAGTACCGCAACCATCACCCGCAACAAGACCGCCACGACCACCAAGAGCACCACGGCCACCACGGCCACCTCGACGCCTGTCGTCGCCGCATCCGGCATCCTCGACGTGAGTCACAACGCCAACGGCCATCTCCGTACCGGCGATTGCCTCCCCGACCCCCATGACGTACAAGTCCCCTCCACGCTCATCCGGCAACTCGGACTGCGTGCCGGCGACATGGTCCAGGGCACCTGCGGCAAGGCCCGCACCCTCACCTCCGTCGACCGGGTCAACGGTCACTCCGCCGAAGCCCTGCGCAGGCGCGCGCAGTTCGGCGACCTCACCCCGCTGCACCCGCGCGAGCGGCTCCGGCTCGAGACGCCGGGCGACGGCGGCGGCAGTGTCGCGACCCGGCTCATCGACCTGATCGCCCCCGTCGGCAAGGGCCAGCGCGGCCTCATCGTCGCGCCGCCCCGCACCGGCAAGACCGTCCTGCTCCAGCAGATCGCGGCCGCCGTCAGCGCGAACCACCCCGAGGCGCACCTCATGGTGGTCCTGCTCGACGAACGGCCCGAAGAAGTCACGGACATGAAGCGTTCCGTACGCGGCGAAGTGCTCGCATCGACCTTCGACCGGCCCGCCAAGCAGCACATCGCCCTGGCCGAACTCGCCGTCGAGCGCGCCAAGCGGCTCACCGAGGAGGGCAAGGACGTCGTCATGCTCTTCGACTCCCTCACCCGGCTGTGCCGCGCGTACAACAACGCGGCGTCCAGCGGCGGCCGCACCCTCTCCGGAGGTGTCGACGCCGCCGCCATCCAGGGTCCCAAGCGCCTCTTCGGCGCCGCGCGCCTCGCGGAGGAGGGCGGGTCCCTGACCATGCTCGCCACCGTGCTCGTGGAGACCGGATCGCGCGCCGACGACTACTACTTCGAGGAGCTCAAGGGCACCGGCAACATGGAGCTCCGCCTCGACCGCGGCATGGCCGAGCGCCGGGTCTTCCCCGCCGTCGACGTCACCCCGTCCGGCACGCGCCGTGACGAACTCCTGGTGCCCGCCGACGAGTTGACCGCCGTACGCGGGCTGCGGCGCGCCCTGCACGGCAGGGACGCGCAGAGCAACCTCGAGGCGATCATCGAGCGCCTGCGCAAGACCTCGAACAACGCCGCCTTCCTGCGCCAGGTGCAGCAGACCGTGCCCGGCGCCGGCTCCTCCAAGGTCAACGGCGGCTGAGGCGCGGCCTCACGGGCGCGTGACGTGCAGGCGGTAGCGGCCCTCCGCGTCGATGTCCGACACCGTGATGCGCACGCCCGTCTTCTTGTCCGTGAAGGTCTGGCCGGGCTCGTAGGTCGCGTCGGAGAGTTCCGCGTGGACGTTCGGCTGGCGCGTGCAGCCGCCGCTGTCCTTCGTGGAGTCGGAGACGGTGACCGGGCCCTGGCCCGTGTCGACCTCCGCGTCCACCCGGTAGATCAGTACGCCGGGCTTGCAGATCGCCTCGTCGTTGCCGCCGCGGGTGCGCACCTCGACGGCGTACCCCGTCGTCGTGCTCAGCGGCACGAAGGCGAGCTTGGTGCCGCCGTCCGTCGGCAGCGGGCTCAGCGTGTGCTCGGTGGTGCCCGCGTTCGACGCGCAGCTGATCTGGTCGTCGCCGAGCCAGCCCAGCTTCCACTTGTGCCAGGCCAGCAGGTCGTTGTTGGCGCCCCAGTCCTCGCTCATGATGTCCCAGTGGCCGACCGCGCCGCCGCCCTCCTGTGTGTACAGGTCGGGCAGGCCGAAGACGTGGCCGTTCTCGTGGGGGAGCACCCGGTAGCCGGTCTCGTGGTAGCTGCCCGAGCCGTCGTCCTGGCGGCTGTAGACGAAGGACGCGTTGGAGACCGGGACGCCGTCCGCGACGGGCGCCTCGGTGTTGCCCGCGAAGGTCACCGACAGGACCGTGTCGAGCGCGGAAGGGCCCGCGTTCGGCGTCATGAGGATGTTCACCAGGTCGTACTCCCGGAAGTCCACGTCCGGATCGGCCGTCGCCACGATGTCCTGGACCAGATCGCGGTAGCCCGGGTCGAAGGGGGCGCCGCGCTCTATCCCGTACTGCTTGAAGCTCTTCGGCATCCGCAGCCAGTCCGGGATCGGTGATTCGGGGCGGTAGTCGAGCCGTCCGTAGGAGCTGGTGCGGAACCAGTCCGACGTCTGCGGGAAGAACTCCGCGAGGCGGTCGAGCGCGCTGCCGTCGCCGGGGGCGTCGGAGAAGTCGATCATGAGGTTCAGGGCCCGGACGGTGCCCGTGGAGCGGGAGTATCCGGCGGGTGTGGGCACGCCCTCCGACATCTGGACGCCCATCGTGCCGTTGATCAGGCACGGGCTGAGGGCCGTCGCGCGGGACAGGGACACGGGGCCCGCCGCCGTGGGGGATTCCTCCATCAGGCGGCCGGTGCTCGCCGATGTGGTGACCGTGAGGGCAAGGGCGGCGCACATGGCGAGGGCCGCGCCACGTCGGGCTCCGCGTATCTGCCTCCAGGTCGGCTGCTGCATGCGTGGCCCTTCCCCTAGCGGCAGCCGCCGGTCCTGGCTGCACCCTTTCGATCACCCTCTGCCGGAGGGTGCGCGGGCGCTCGCTGGGTGCGACCGATCGTGGGTTTCTCGTGCACGCCGGGCGTGACGCGGGTCACAGGAAGAAAGTCGGGCTACGGGAAATATCCGGGGACTGTCTCCCCGTTTAGACCTGTGTCCGAGCGAAACGGGGAGTGATTCCCCGCATCGCGCATCCGAGGCTCCGGCACCGTCCGGAGGCTCGATCACAAGCTTTGAGGAGAGCCGTCGTGGAAACCGCCACCGCCGCGCAGCGCCGCACGCCCCGCCCGCGGGCCGACGCCCTGCGCAACCGGGAGCGGATCGTCGCCGCCGCACGCGAGATGTTCGTCGAGTTCGGCCCCGATGTGCCGCTCGACGAGGTCGCGCGCCGGGCCGGCGTCGGCAACGCCACGGTCTACCGGCACTTCTCCGACCGTTCCGAACTGGTCCACCAGGTCGTCCTGCTGGTCACCGATCGCGTCTCGGCACACGCCGAGGAGGCGATCGCGGCGGCCGACGCCGACGCGAGCGTCGCGTTCGACGCCCTGCGCCGGTTCGTGCACGCCTCCGCCGACGAGCGGATCGGCGCCCTGTGCCCGATGCTCCAGGCGGCCTTCGACCCCGATCATCCGGATCTGGTCGACGCCCGCGAGCGGCTCGAAGCCGTCGTCGACGGGCTCATGCAACGGGCGCGCACGGCCGGGCAGCTGCGCACCGACATCGCCGTCGGAGACCTGATGGTCGCCCTCTCCCAGCTCACCAGGCCGCTGCCCGGCACCGCGTGCCTGAACATGGACCGCTTCGTCCACCGCCATCTGCAGCTGTTCCTCGACGGCCTGATGGCGCCGGCCCGCTCCGAGCTGCCGGGGGCATCGGCGACCTTGGAGGATCTCCGCCAGTCCTGAGCCTCGGCCTCGCCCGGTCCCGCCCGAACTCGCTCTGACCCACTCGACCTCTCCGTACGCGGCACACGTCTTGCCGCGCATCTCTCTACTTCGCTTTACGTCTTCGTTTTACGTCGCTTTTTCACCACTCGTATCGCTAGGTGGCTACTCCCATGTCAGAAACAGATCCCAGGCGCTGGAAAGCGCTGATCTTCATCGCGCTCGCGCAGCTGATGGTCGTCCTCGACGCGACCATCGTGAACATCGCGCTGCCCTCCGCCCAGCAGGACCTGGGCATCTCGGACGGCAACCGCCAGTGGGTCATCACGGCCTACGCCCTGGCCTTCGGTGGTCTGCTGCTCTTCGGTGGCCGCATAGCCGACCTCTGGGGCCGCAAGCGCACCTTCGTGACCGGCCTGATCGGCTTCGCCGCGGCCTCCGCGCTCGGCGGCGCCGCGACCGGCGAGGCCATGATGCTGGGCGCCCGCGCCCTGCAGGGTGTGTTCGGCGCGCTGCTCGCGCCCGCCGCCCTCTCGCTGCTCGCCGTGATGTTCACCGATGCCAAGGAGCGCGCCAAGGCGTTCGGCATCTACGGTGCGATCGCCGGTGGTGGTGGCGCCGTGGGCCTGATCCTCGGCGGCTTCCTCACCGAGTACCTGAACTGGCGCTGGACGTTCTTCGTGAACATCCCGTTCGCCGTCGTCGCCGCGCTCGGCGCCTACTTCGTCATCCGTGAGCCGGCCGGCGGCCGCAACCGCTCGCCGCTCGACATCCCGGGCGTCGTCCTCTCCACCCTCGGCCTCGTCGCCCTGGTCTACGGCTTCACGCGCGCCGAGTCGGCCGGCTGGTCGGACTCCCTGACGGTCGGCATGTTCGTCGGCTCCGCCGTCCTGCTCGCCGCGTTCGTCCTCACCGAGGCGAAGGTCAAGTCGCCGCTGCTTCCGCTGCGCGTCCTGACCGAGCGCAACCGCGGTGGCGTCTACCTGTCGCTCGGCCTCGCGATCATCGCGATGTTCGGCCTGTTCCTGTTCCTCACGTACTACCTGCAGATCGTCCAGGGCTTCTCGCCGGTCAAGACCGGCTTCGCGTTCCTGCCGATGATCGTCGGCATGATCGTGGGCTCCACGCAGATCGGCGCCCGCCTGATGACCCGCGTCGCGCCGCGGCTCCTGATGGGTCCGGGCTTCGTGCTCGCGGCCGTCGGCATGCTGCTCCTGACGCAGCTCGAGGTCGGTTCCTCGTACGCAGGTCTGATCATGCCCGCGCAGCTGATGCTGGGCCTCGGCATGGGTACGGCGTTCATGCCCGCCATGTCCCTTGCCACGCACGGTGTCGAGGCGCGTGACTCCGGTGTCGCCTCCGCGATGGTCAACACCTCGCAGCAGGTCGGCGGCGCCATCGGCACGGCTCTCCTGAACACCATCGCCGCCTCCGCCACCACCGCGTACGTCGCCTCGCACGCGGCGGGTGCGACGACTCCCGCCGCGCAGAAGCTGATGCAGGCCGAGGCCATGGTCGAGGGCTACACCAGCGCGATCTGGTGGGCCGTCGGCATCCTGGTGGCCGCCGCCGCCATCGCCTTCGCCCTCATCAACACCGGTGCGCAGGGCGGCTCTCCGGCCGCCTCTGGTGACACCGACGGTGCGGAGAACTCCAAGGACGAGGTGCGGATCCCGGTGGTCGCGCACTGACCCCGGGTTCTGACGGGGAGGCCTAGCGGAGCCAGGGCAGGTCCGCCCCCGCCTCGTTCGGCTGAAGTCCCTCGGCGACGATCACCATGATCTCGCCGAGGGACTTCTGCTGTTCCGGGGTGAGCCGGTCGAAGAGGGCCTGGCGTACGGCGTCGACATGGCCGGGGGCGGTGCGGCGCAGGACCTCGTACCCGTCGTCGGTGAGGATCGCGAACTGGCCGCGCTTGTCGGAGGGGCAGTCCTCGCGGCGCACCCAGCCGTTCTTCTCCAGGCGCGCGATGGCGTGCGAGAGACGGGACCGGGTGATCTTGGTGTTCCTGGCAAGCTCGGTCATGCGCATCCGTCGTCGCGGGGCGACGGAGAGCTGGACCAGGAGGCCGTAGTAGATGTGCGGCATGCCGGCGTCACGCTGCAACTGGCGATCGAGGTGATCCTCCAGGAGCGTGGTGGCCTGCAGGTACGCGAGCCAGGTGCGCTGTTCCTCGTCGTCGAGCCAGCGCGGTTCCCCGTCGGGGGGAGAAGTGGGTGCCGTGTCCATGTACTCCACTGTACGCAGCCCTTCCTTGAAACTTAAACAAAGCAGCAGTAGGCTCATTCTCGAGCGAAAGCTTGAGAGTTAAAGTAAATCGTTCTTTGTACGTTCTCGGAGGCGCCGCCATGACCGCAACCCAGGAGCGCATGCCCGCCCTGTACCTCAGCCACGGCGCACCGCCGCTGGCCGACGACGCGCTCTGGCCGGACCAGCTCCGCGCCTGGTCGGCGGAGCTGCCGCGCCCCAAGGCCATCCTCATGGTCTCCGCCCACTGGGAAGAGGCCCCGCTCGCGCTCGGCACGACGGAGACGATGCCGCTGGTGTACGACTTCTGGGGCTTCCCCGAGCACTACTACCAGGTCACCTACGCCGCGCCTGGCGCCCCTCAACTGGCCGATTCCGTACGTAAATTGCTGCGCGGGGCGGGTACGCCGGTGCAGGACATCCCGGATCGCGGGCTCGACCACGGAGCGTACGTCCCGCTCGTCGAGATGTATCCGGGCGCGGACGTACCCGTGCTCCAGATCTCCCTGCCGACCCTCGATCCGCGGGGCCTGATGGACATCGGCCGCAAGCTGGCGCCGCTGCGGGACGAGGGTGTGCTGATCGTCGGCAGCGGCTTCTTCACGCACAATCTGGCGGCCCTTCGCCAGGGCGGTACGCCGTCGTGGTCTGTGGAGTTCGACGCGTGGGGGCACGAGGCGCTCGACGCGGGCGACGTGGACGGTCTCCTCGACTTCCGGCACAAGTCTCCGGCGGGCGAGCTCGCGCACCCGCGTACGGAGCACTTCGCGCCCTTGTTCGTGACGCTGGGGGCCGCCGATGCCTCGGGGGACCTCGGCGGGCAGCGGAGTGTGATCGACGGGTTCTGGATGGGGCTCGCCAAGAGGTCGGTGCAGTTCGGCTGATCCCGCGTGCCGGGTCCGCGCTAGGTCAGCGGCTCGCTGATCTCGATCGCGCGCAGGGCCGCCGTCAGGGCCCGCTCGTCGCCCACGTCCAGTGCCGTGTCGGTGAACTTGATGACGTGCTCGTCGCCGTGCGTCAGGGCCCGCTCGAAGACCTCTTCGGGGGCGAAGGTGCCGGGTGCGGTGTACGCGACCGGGGAGTCTGGGGCGTACATCGACGTCACGGCGGCCGACGCCGTCCAGGTCGCGTGCAGGCTCGGGGCCCACAGTGCGCGGGGCAGCGCGGGCAGGGCGCGCAGGACGGCGTTGGGCGCGGTCGACGCGTGCACCAGCATCGTCTCCTCGCCGTGGCCGTGCGTGGCGTACCGGTGGGTGGCCGCGCGCACAAGATCGGTGAGCCTGCGGTGCGCCTCGTCGGGGTCGCTCACGCCGGCCGCCCACGCGGGCAGGCCCGCGACCCTGCCGAGCCTGGCGGGGAAGCCGCCGCTGTCCCTGTCCGGGATCGGCTCGACGGCGTCCAGGGCGGCGGCCGCGGTGTCTGCCCTCACCGGCAGGAGCTCGACGCCGGTGACGGTGTGGTGGCGGGCGGCCCAGTAGCCGAGCCCGTGGGCGAGTTCGGCGAGGCGCGGTTCGGTCTCCGCCCCTGTCAGGAGCGTGCGGACCGCGTGGCCCACCCGGATCACCGGGTGCGTGGAGCCGCCGTACATGCCGGGCAGCAGGAGCGGCCACCAGGCGGCGAGGATGTCGCGCCACGGGCGTTCGCCGATCTCCCGGCCGAAGTACGCGATCCAGTCCGCCGCGCGGCGCGGATCGCCGAGTGCCTCGCGCCAGTTGCCGCCGGTGATTGGCTCGACCGTGCTCGGGTACTCCTCCAGCTTCGGCGCGTACAGCCCGAGCCAGCGGTGGACCGCACCGGAGCGGCCGTGCGCGGCGAGCGCCTCCACGGCCATCGGCGCGTGGTTGGTGAGCCGTCCGAGCCGCTCGGGGCCCGAGGCGTGCAGGCGGCTCAGGGCTTCGTCGAGGGTGCCTGTGGTGTCGGCTGTGGCGTCCATGGGGGCACGGTAGGCAGGGCGCGGGCGGGGGCGTAACGGCCTTGCGGCCTAGGACAGGACCTACGCCGGGGCCCGCGGGACCTAGGTCCCGCTTGGGGGCTGAGGGCCCAGGGGACGCTCGTACCAGGCGACGTCCCAGTAGCGGCCGAACTTCCGGCCCACCTCGCGGTACGTGCCGACGTGCCGGAAGCCGAAACGTTCGTGGAGGCGGCCCGACGCGTCGTTCGGCTGGGCGATCCCCGCGTAGGCGCGGTGCAGGTCCTCGCCTTCCAGGGCCTCGAAGAGCGCCTTGTAGAGCAGGGTGCCGATGCCGCGGCCCGCGGCGTCCGGCGCGCAGTAGACGCTGACTTCCACCGAGGTGGCGTACGCGGGCTTGGCCCGGAAAGGAGAACTCGTGACGTACCCGAGGATCAGCCCGGAATCCCGCTCCTGGGCAACCAATAGACGGTGGGGGCCGTCTTCAGGATGGGAGAGCAGCCAAGGGCGGCGCTCTTCCGGGAGGAAGACGGCTGTGTCGAATGTGATCGCCGTCTCACGTACGTAGTGGTTGTAGATAGCGGTCAGCGCCTCAAGATCGGCCTCCGTGCCGGGCCTGACCTGCACCTCTGTACGTCCCGACGGCATCCGGCCTCCCTTTGTGGCGGCACAGGGTACTGCAACGTCAGGAAAATAGATGCGCGGCTTGGGAATTCTGTCCGGATTCCAGTCGTTGTTTCCATCGGAAGCAGGGCACCCGGAAGGGTGTGGTTTCCACCACAGAGGCCCGTGAAAAGGGCCGACCAGGACCTCCACACGCAAGGGAGCACGCATGGCAACCCGTGCCGTCGCCCGTCGTAAGTCCGCCACCTCCGGCGAGACCGACGCGGCACGCAGTGTTCGCGCCGTAGGCGGGGAGATCGCCGACCGCGACCTGGTCGGCATGTACCTCGACGAGATCGCGCGTACGCCGCTGCTCGACGCCGCCAAGGAAGTCGAGCTGTCCCAGATCATCGAGGCCGGTGTGTATGCCCGGAAGATAATCGACGGTGAGGTCGAGAGTTCTGGCGCGGGCGCGTCCGCCTCCCGCGAGGAGCTGGAGGCGCTGGTCGCCGACGGCGAGCGGGCCAAGGACGTCTTCATCCGGTCCAACCTGCGTCTGGTCGTCGCCGTGGCCCGGCGCTATCCGCGCAGTGGTCTGCCGCTCCTCGACCTGATCCAGGAGGGGAACGCGGGCCTGGTGCGCGCGGTCGAGAAGTTCGACTACGCCAAGGGCTTCAAGTTCTCCACGTACGCCACGTGGTGGATCCGCCAGGCCATCACGCGCTCCATAGCCGACCAGTCGCGCACCATCCGCCTCCCCGTCCACCTGGTGGAGGAGCTGGGGCGGATCCGCCGGGTCATGCGCGAGTTCAACCGCAAGCACGGGCGCGACCCCGAGCCTGCAGAGATCGCCGCGGAGCTCGACTCCACGCCGGCGCGTGTGACGGACGTACTGGACTGGGCGCGCGACCCGGTCTCGCTGAACATGGGCGTGGACGACAACGGCGACACGCAGTTCGGTGACCTCCTCGAGGACACCTCCGCGGTCTCGCCCGAGCAGTCCGTCCTGACCCTGCTGCGCAGCGAGGAACTGGACGACCTGATCGGCCGCCTCGACCAGCGCACGGCCTCCATCATCAAGATGCGGTACGGCATCGAGGACGGCCGCGAGCGGACCCTCACGGAGGTCGGCAAGCAGCATGGGCTTACGCGGGAGCGGATCCGTCAGATCGAGAAGCATGCGCTTCTTGAGCTGAAGAAGTTGGCTCGGGATACGGGGTTCGATGCGGCGGCCTAGGCGGCCTGCCTGAACGGTCCCCACAGCTGAGCCCCGGTGCCATCCCCCCCCGGCACCGGGGCTCGTTTTTTTGCCTTGCGGCTGGAGGGCGGGGGTTCTTTGCCGCGCTTCGCGCGGATCCTTCCCGCCCACCCACCCGTTTGCCCTGCAGTCCGCCCTTGCTGAACGGGCCTTAGCAGCCCTCGGTTCACGTTCCCGACGCTCGGGTCAGGCGGGAGCCCAGTTCTCGTAGGGAAGTCACCAGTTCCGGAGGCCCGTGGGCCACGAAGTCGCAGCCCGCCGTGGCCAGGCGGACCGCCAGCCATTCGATGGAGTCCGTCACCTCTGAGCGGAGGCGGCACGTCGTGGCCGTCAGGGGCTCCGGCGTGCCCAGGGCCGCGGGGAACCTCGCGGCGATGGACTCCGCGGAGGCAGCGAACGTCACGTCGATCGCGTACGAAGGCTGGCCCCGCCACATCGACCGGCGGATGTACTCCGCGGCGTCCCCCGTCGGCAGCTCCCGCGGGACGAAGCGCGCCCCGGTCGCGAAGGGCGACGACACCCGGTCCACCCGGAACGTGCGCCAGTCGTCGCGGTCGATGTCGTACGCGACCAAGTACCAGCGCCGCCCCGTCGACACCAGGCGGTGCGGTTCCGTCAGGCGGCGGGACTCCGTGCCGTCGCCGGAGCGGTACGCGAAACGGAGGCGCTCCTGGCCCGCCGCCGCGGACGCCATGACCGTGAGCGTCTCGGGCGCGATGCTGGCGCCGTCCCCGCTGGTCAGGGGGGTTGTCGCGATCTGGAGGGTCTGGACTCGGTGGCGCAGGCGGGAGGGGAGGACCTGCTCCAGCTTCGCCAACGCCCGGACCGACGCCTCCTCCACGCCCTCCACCGCGTGGCCCGCCCCGGCCCGCAGGCCCACCGCGATCGCCACCGCCTCCTCGTCGTCCAGGACGAGCGGCGGCATCGCCTTGCCCGCGACAAGGCGGTAGCCACCGGTCGCCCCCTGGCTCGCCTGCACCGGATAGCCGAGGTCCCGCAGCCGGTCGATGTCGCGCCGCACCGTACGACGGCTGACGCCGAGCCGGTCCGACAGCTCCCCGCCCGGCCACTCGCGCGGGGTCTGAAGCAGGGAGAGGAGCTGCAGCAGCCGAGCCGGCGTGTCCGTACCGCCGGACCTTTCCGAGGTTCCCGAGGTCGTGCCGGAAGTCGAAGTCATGTTGTCCAGGATGCCGCGCATCTAGGACATGACCTGGCCTATATGACTTCTAGTCTCCTCTCATGACTTACAGCAGCCCCGCCACAGCACCGCCGGGAACGGCCTCCGCCGCCGCCGACCGGCGTCGCTGGCTCGCACTCGCCATCGTGATGACCGCGGCCTTCATGGACCTCGTCGACGTCACCATCGTCAACATCGCGATCCCGTCCATCCAGGAGGACGCAGGCGCCTCGTACAGCCAGATCCAGTGGATCACCGCGGGCTACGCGCTCGCGTTCGCGGCCGGACTGATCACCGGCGGGCGGCTCGGCGACATCCACGGGCGCAAGCGGATGTTCCTGATAGGGATCGCGGGCTTCACCGTCGCCTCCGCGCTCTGCGGGTTCGCCGCCAACCCGGAGATGCTGGTCGCATCCCGGATCCTCCAGGGCGGCATGGCCGCGATGATGGTGCCGCAGGTCCTGTCGATCGTGCACGCCACCTTCCCCGCGCACGAGCGGGGCAAGGTCTTCGGGCTCTTCGGGATGGTCGTGGGGCTCGGCGCCGTATCGGGGCCGCTGCTCGGCGCGCTGCTCACCCAGTGGAATCTGTTCGGGCTCGAATGGCGGCCGATCTTCCTCATCAACCTGCCCGTCGGGATCGCGGGACTGATCCTGGGCAGCAAGTTCATCAGTGAGTCCAAGGCCCCGAAGGCCCTCAAGCTCGACCTCGTCGGCGTCGTCCTCGTCACGCTCGGCCTGCTGATGGTGCTCTACCCGCTCACCCGTGGGCGGGAGTTGGACTGGCCGCTGTGGGGTTACGCCATGATGGCCGGCGGACTCGTCGTCTTCGGCGCGCTCATCGCGTACGAGAAGGCGAAGGCGGCCAAGGACGGTTCGCCGCTCGTGGAGCTGTCCCTGTTCAAGGTGAAGAGCTTCGCGGCGGGCATTGCCGTACAGACCGTCTTCGGTGTCTGCATGGGCATCTTCTTCCTGGTCTGGACGGTGTACATGCAGACGGGGCTCGGCTGGAGCGCGCTGCGGGCGGGCACGACCGGGGTGCCGTTCTCGATCGCCGTCTCGGCGGCGGCCGGTATGTCCGTGCAACTGCTCGTGCCGCGGTTCGGGCGCAAGGTGCTGCAGGCCGGGGCGCTCATCATGGCCACCGGGGTGCTGCTCTACATCTGGGAGGCGGACCGGTACGGCGCGGACATCGCGTCCTGGCAGATGGCGCTGCCGCTGGTCGTGATGGGGGCGGGGATGGGGTTCATCGTCGCGCCGCTGACGGACGCCATCCTGTCGGACGTGCCGCGTGAGCACTCGGGGTCCGCGTCCGGGCTGCTCAACACCGTGCAGCAGATGGGTACGGCGCTCGGACTCGGCCTGGTCTCCGTGGTGTTCTTCGGCATGATCGACGAGAAGGCCACGCGGAGCGAGGTGCCCATGGAGATCGTGGGCGCGTTCCAGAACTCGCTGTGGTGGGTCGTCGGGGTGCTCGTCGTCATCTTCC
Source organism: Streptomyces rectiviolaceus (assembly GCF_039533825.1). Taxonomy (NCBI): domain Bacteria; kingdom Bacillati; phylum Actinomycetota; class Actinomycetes; order Kitasatosporales; family Streptomycetaceae; genus Streptomyces; species Streptomyces rectiviolaceus. The sequence continues at coordinate 27,945 of NZ_BAAAUG010000046.1, read as the reverse complement.
TGCTGATGTTCGCCCTGCCGGGCAAGCCGCGGCAGCACGTCGAGGGCGGCGGCGATGAGGACGCGGTCCTCGATGCGGCTGATGCGGCTGATGCGGCTGGTGAACTTCCCGAGCGGGAGCCCGCGTTGACCCCCTGAGCGGTCGGATCTGCGGCGGACGCGACGCGGCGCGACGCGATGCGGCCCGGGTCGGAGCCTAGAGCTCCGCCTGGGTCGCCGTCGTGTCCAGGGACTCGAGTACGGCACCGGGGTTGCCGCCCTTCGTGACGGCGGCCCCGATCTCCTTGCGGATGGCGGCCCGGACCGTCGGCCACGAACGCAGGTTCACCGGCTGGAACTGTGCCTGCGGCATCTGGTCGATGAACTTCCACAGCGGGCGCTGGGCCGCGTCCGCGCGCAGCGCCGCCGACGCGGAGCTGGTCACCGGGAGCGCGGCCTGGCCGCCGCCGTACGCCTTCGCCGACTTGCGGCCGTAGAGGTAGCCGAGGAACTGGCCGCAGGCCTCGCGGTGGCCGTTCTGCTTGAACGCCATCAGCCAGTCGCTCAGGCCGACGGGCGCCGCGGCCCCGCCCCGTCGCGTCGGGAACGCGGCGTGCGCGTAAGGGAACTTGACCTTGTCGGCGGCGCCCATGAGCACCGGGTGCGCGATCAGCATTCCGATGCGGCCGCGCATGAACTGCTCGTACGCGGCGGTCCTGTTGAGCCCCGCCGGGTTCGCGCCGGCGAGCCCCTTCGTGACGAGCTCGTCCCGCAGCCAGGTCAGCGTCCGGACGTTGTTCGCGGTGTGGAAGTCGTAGCCCGCGGCCAGGCCCGCGTAGCCCCCGTCGTCCGCGAGCAGCCAGGACAGGGTCTCGTCCTCGGCGGCCTCGGGGCCCAACTGCAGTCCGTACGGCGTCTTCACGCCGATCGCCTTCAGCGCCTGGGCCGCCGACCTCAGCTCGGCCCAGGAGGTGGGGGCGCCGCTGATGGCTGCCTGCTTGAAGAGGGCCTTGTTGTAGAAGAGGCGCGGGGTGCTGGCGAGGAACGGGATGCCGTACTGGACGTGCTTGACCGATCCCGCCTCGGCGTACGAGCGGGTGAAGTCGGCCTCGGTGCGGATGTCGAAGAGGTCGGACGCGCCGTAGAGCTGGTCGTCCTCGGCGTAAGGGGCGAAGACGTTCGACTGGGCGATGTCGGGGGCGTTGCCGTCCTTCACTCGGCGCGCGAGGGTCCGGTCGAGCTTGTCGAAGGGGACGCGTTCCAGGGCGATCTTGACGGTGGGGTGCGCTTTCTCGAAGGCGGTGATCAGGCCGTCCCACTGGTCGCCTATGGAGGAGCCGACGCTCTTGTCGTAGCTGGCGACGAGGAGTTTGAGGGTGGTGGTGTCGGCGTCGGTGGAGCAGGCGCTGAGGCTGCCGCCCAGGCCTAGGCCGAGGGTGGTGGCGCCGGTGAGGCCGGCGGAGTTGGTCAGGAACTGTCGACGTCGCACCGGGCTTGCCACCTTCTTGAACGCGCTGTACTTGTAACCTCACTGGGTCGCTGGTGGCAGATTCTGTCACACAGGCATGTTGTGCCTGTGGTGGCCCGCCTTTGCGCCCGCTGGCATAACCTGCCTCGCATGCCCGCAAGTTCGCTCGACTCGCCCGATTCGCACGGCTCGACCGGCTCGACCGGCTCCCTTACTGAGCGCCGCAAGGCGGAGACGCGCCTGGACATCGCCCGTACCGCGGCCGCGCTCTTCGTCGAGAACGGGCTGCGGGCCACTCGCGCCGAGGACATCGCCCGCGCGGCGGGCGTCGCGCCGCGCACCTTCTACCGCTACTTCGCGACGAAGGAGGAGGCGGTGGCGCCGCTGTTCGCGGCTGGTGCGCAGCAGTGGGCGGAGGCGGTGCGGGGTGCGCCCGCGGGCCTCTCGGTGCGGGACGCGCTGCGGCACGCGGCGGCGCGGGCGCTGGTCCCTGACAGTGACGCGGCGCCGGGGCTCGCGATGGGTGACGCGGAGGCGCTGGAGTGGGTGCGGGCGCTGCTGCGGATGGCGGGGGAGAGTGCGGCGCTGCGGGCGGTGTGGTCGGACGCCTGCCACGCCTCGGAGGAGACGCTGCTGTCCGTCCTGGCCGGGCGGGAGGGCCGCGGGGAGGTGCCTTCGTTGGAGCTGCGGCTTGTGGCGGGTGTCGCCAGTGCGGCGGTGCGGGTGGCGGTAGAAACATGGGCCGCGGGCGACGAACCGGCCGGGGGCCGGGGCGGCCCCGCAGCGCTGGCGGACCACTGCATCGAAGCCCTGGAGGGCTTCCGCTGGCCGTAGGGACGCGGGGTCGCTCCGCGGGGTGGGTACGGTGCCGCGCCGGTATGTCCGTCCTCGCTATCGTCCGGTGACCGCGGGGCCACTTCGGCCCCGGAGCGCCGCGAACCGTGCTCCGGGCGGACATACCGCCACGTCCCCTCGCGTCTCGATGCCGACTGCGGGCCGCCGGCCCTGTCCCTTCCGGCAATCGGGCGCGCTGCGGGGCAATCGGACGGGTGGGCGGGAAAGGCCTGTTCGGTTCGAGTGAGCTGCGGGGTGGGGCGTTGGGCTCTGGTGGGTAGGGGCGGAAGTCCGTTTGTGTCTGGTCTGGGTCCGGGGGTGTTTACTTGGGGGAAATCTGGTCGTAGTCTTCCGGGGAAACCACAGGGTCGGGCATTTGGCGGAGGCGAACGGACATGTACGCACCGGAGCGGCAGCAGGAGATCCTGCGGCTCGCGCGTGACGGCGGGCGGGTCGACGTGCTGTCGCTGGCCGAGGAATTCAAGGTCACCGCCGAGACCATCCGGCGGGATCTGAAGGCCTTGGACCGCGCCGGTCTCGTACGGCGCGTGCACGGCGGTGCCATACCGGCCGGACGCCTCGACTTCGAGCCCGACCTCGCGGAGCGGGAGGGAACCTCCGCCGACGAGAAGGACCGCATCGCGCGCGCCGCCCTCGCCGAGCTCCCCGCCGAAGGCAGCGTCATCCTCGACGCCGGCTCGACGGTCGCACGCCTCGCCGCCTCGCTCCCGCTGGAAGCGACGTTCACCGTCGTCACGCACGGCCTCCCCACCGCGGCCCGCCTCGCCGACCACCCCGGCATCCAGCTCCACCTCATCGGGGGCCGCGTCCGCAGCCGTACGCGCGCCGCCGTCGACGCGTGGGCGCTGCGGGCGTACGGAGAGATCCGCGCCGACGTCCTCTTCGTCGCCGCGAACGGCTTCTCCGCGGAAGCAGGACTCACCACCCCCGACCTCGCCGAAGCTGCCGTCAAGCGCGCCGCGATCGGCGCGGCCCGTCGTGTGGTGCTCCTCGCGGACTCCACCAAGCACGGGCAGGAGCACTTCGCGCGCTTCGGTGATCTGGATGATGTGGATCTGCTGATCACTGACACGGGGCTCAGCCCCGAGGACGCAGCGGCGATCGAGGGCGGCGGCACTGAGGTGGTCCGGGCATGAGCGGCATGGACGCGAGCACGGGCAACAGCACGCAGGTCGGCAATGAAACGGTACGTACGCGCATGATCCTCACCCTCACCCCCAACCCCTCCCTCGACCGCACCTACGAGGTCCCCTCACTCGACCGTGGCGAGGTCATCCGGGCCACCGGCGACCGGATGGACCCGGGCGGCAAGGGCGTCAACGTATCGAGGGCGGTCGCCGCGGCGGGCGCGGAGACGCTCGCCGTCCTGCCGCTCGGCGGTGCGCCCGGCGCACTCGTCGCCCAGCTCCTCGACGAGCAGGGCATCAAGGTCGCCCCGGTATGGGTCGCGGGCCAGACCCGCTCCAACATCGCGGTGGCCGAACCGGACGGAACTCTCACCAAGATCAATGCCGCCGGGCCCGAACTGACAAGCACCGAAGCGGAGTTGTTGCTCTCCGCCGTGCGGGAGCGGTCCACCGGCGCCGACTGGATCGCCTGCTGCGGCAGCCTGCCCCGCGGGCTCGCCCCCTCCTGGTACGCCGACCTGGTGGCCCGCGCGCACGCCGCCGGTGCCCGCATCGCCCTCGACACCTCAGGACCGGCCCTGCTCGCCGCCCTCGCCGAGCGCCCCGACGTCGTCAAGCCGAACGCGGAGGAGCTCGCCGAAGCGGTGGGGCGCCCCCTGACGACGGTCGGCGACGCGGTCAAGGCGGCCGAGGAGCTGAGGGAGCTGGGCGCACGGGCCGTGCTCGCCAGCCTCGGTGCCGACGGCCAGCTCCTGGTGGACGACTCGGGCACGTACTTCGGCAGCGCACCGGTCGACGCCGTACGCAGCAACGTAGGAGCCGGTGACTCGTCCCTGGCCGGTTTCCTCATCGCGGGCGGCACCGGCCCGACCGCCCTCGCCTCGGCCGTGGCGCACGGCGCTGCGGCGGTCCAACTCCCCGGCAGCGCGATGCCGACCCCGTCGGACCTCGCGCCCGACGCGGTCACCGTCACATCGGATGTCCCCCTGGACCGCGTACTGACGGAGCCCGCGGCATGACTCCCCACCCCCACACCCCCGTCCCCACCCCCGCCCCCTGGGCGATACGCGTGCGAAGGAGCCCGCGATGAGCGAGATGATCACCGCGGAACTGGTCGACCTCGAAATCGACCGGTCCGCCGGAACCAAGGAAGCGGCGGCCCGTGCCCTCGCCGAGCGCATGGTGGCCCTGGGCCGGGTGACCGACCTGGAGGGGTTCCTCGCCGACGTCGCGGCCCGCGAGGCGCAGATGCCGACTGGCCTGGACGGCGGCATCGGCATCCCGCACTGCCGCAGCGCCCACGTCACCGAGCCGACCCTGGCCTTCGGCCGCTCGGCCGAGGGCATCGACTTCGGGGCGCCGGACGGGCCCGCCGATCTGATCTTCCTGATCGCCGCTCCGGCCGGTGCCGATGACGCGCATCTGACCATTCTGTCGTCGCTGGCACGGCAGTTGATGGACGAGGAGTTCACGAGCGCGCTGCGGGCCGCGACGGACGCGGAGTCGGCGGTTTCGTTGATCACTGGGGAGAGCCGGGGGGCGGGTGGGGACTCCACAGAAGAGCCCACCGGCCCGCAGCCGGAGGACGACAGCCCTCCGGCGGAGCCGTTCCGCATCGTGGCGGTCACGTCCTGCCCCACGGGCATCGCCCACACGTACATGGCAGCCGAGTCCCTGGAAGCCGCCGCCCGCGACGCGGGCGTAGAGCTCGCGGTGGAGACGCAGGGTTCCGCAGGCTTCACCCGCCTCGACCCGGCGGTCATAGCCGCCGCGGACGCGGTCATCTTCGCGCACGACGTCCCCGTACGGGACAAGGGTCGTTTCGCGGGGAAGCCCACCGTCGATGTCGGCGTGAAGGCAGGCATCAGCAAGCCCGCCGAGCTCATCGCGGAGGTCAGGGCGAAGGCGGCCCGCGGCGAGACGACCGCGGACGTCGGGCCGAGCCCCGTCGACAACGCCGGTGACAGCGGTGACGGATACGGCACCAAGCTGCGCAAGTGGCTGATGTCCGGCGTCAGTTACATGGTCCCGTTCGTCGCCGCGGGCGGCCTCCTCATCGCGCTCGGCTTCGCCATCGGTGGCTGGAAGATCGACAAGGCCCCGTCCGTCGCCGAGCACTTCGTGTGGACGGACACCACCAGCTGGGCCGCGCTCCTCTTCCAGATCGGCGGGCTCGCCTTCGCCTTCCTGGTGCCGGTCCTCGCGGGCTACATCGCGTACGGAATGGCCGACCGGCCAGGACTCGTGCCCGGATTCGTCGGCGGCTCCGTCGCCGTCACCATCAACGCGGGCTTCCTGGGCGGCCTCGCGGCGGGTCTGATCGCGGGCTCGATCGTCATGGGCATCCAGCGCGTGAAGATCCCGTCCGTGCTGCGCGGCATCATGCCCGTGGTCGTGATCCCGCTGATCTCGTCCGCGATCGTCGGCTTCCTGATGTTCCTCGTCATCGGGAAACCCATCGCCTCGCTGCAGAGCGCGCTCACGGACTGGCTCGAGGGCCTGTCCGGCGCCAACGCCATCATCCTGGGCGTCATTCTCGGCCTGATGATGTGCTTCGACCTCGGCGGACCGCTGAACAAGGTCGCGTACGCCTTCGCCGTCGGCGGCCTCGCCAATCCGACCGAGGGCAGCCTCAAGGTCATGGCCGCGGTGATGGCGGCCGGCATGGTCCCGCCGCTCGCCATGGCCCTCGCCACCACGGTCCGCGGCCGGCTCTTCACCAAGACCGAGCGGGAGAACGGCAAGGCGGCCTGGTTCCTGGGCGCCTCCTTCATCACGGAGGGCGCGATCCCGTTCGCCGCGGCCGACCCGCTGCGGGTGATCCCCGCATCGATGGTGGGCGGCGCGGTCACCGGCGCCCTGTCGATGGCCTTCGGCTGCACGCTGCGGGCCCCGCACGGCGGCATCTTCGTGGTGCCGCTCATCGGACAGCCGCTGCTGTACCTGGTGGCGGTCGCCGCCGGTGTCGGGGTCTCGACCGTGGCGGTCATTCTGCTCAAGGGCGCCCGGAAGACGGCTCCTTCGGGGAGCGGCGACGCGGCCGGGGAGGCCGTGACAGAGAAGCCGGTGCCTGCGGCGGTCTGAGATCCGGCGGTCTGAGCCCCGGTCCGGTCCATCAGGGCCCCGGCTGTTCGGGACCGAGCCGTTCGGGCCCTATGAGGGGGGTTGTGCGACATGCATCACTTCAGGACGTAAGTCCCACAACCCCCCTGTCGTAAGCCCTGGATCGTGTTGTCTACTGTGCGGCATGCTCCAGAATGTCTCGATCCTCCAGCAGACAGGCGTGGCCGTCCTGGCCGTCGCGACCGTCGTCTGGGCCGTGGGCCTGGTGCGGGTGATGCGGCGCGACCAGGCCGACGTGGACGCCTGGCGCGAGTCCCAGGCGCTGCGCGCGCTGCCCGCGCAGACGGGGCCGCCGCGTGCGGAGACGGCCGAGCTGACGGCTGACGAGCGGGCCGCCTTCGCGGGCCTCGTGCGGCAGTTCGGCGACGGCCGGTCCTGAGTCTTTGTTCTACTTCGCGCGCTGCTGCGGAATGCTCCTCGCGCGCTGCTCCATCGCGGCGCGGGCCGCTTCCTCAGAGACGTACACCTCGCACCTGTGCCGCTTGTCGGGCGTGACCGTGTGCTCGACCTCCCAGAGGCTGAGCTCGCTGCCGTCGAAGAGCAGGAACGCGTGTTCGTAGAGCGAGAAGCAGAGGCGTGCGTCGCCCGCCAGGCAGGGGCGGCCGAAGGCCTGCGTGATCTGGTGCGCGAACGCCGAGCGCATTAACCGCTCGATGTCCCCGGAGGGCCGTCCCTCGCTCACCGAGTTCTCCGCGCGGCGCAGGAGCCGGCGCGCGTGGTCCGCGGAGTCGTCAGGGGCGTACGTATGCCGGGGTTCGTCGGCGACCGGGAGCAGGAGCGCGACGGGCTGCTCGCAGACGGCGGCGGGGGTGTCCGGCGGGAGCGGCAGGCGCGAGGTGGCGACCCCGGCCTCCTCCTCGTCCGCGTACAGCTCGTACTGGGCGTGGCTGCCGGGGCCCGTGTTGTGTACGAGCTCCCAGAGGGTGAGCGCGCCGGCGTCGGCGAGCAGCCACGTGTGCCGGTAGGTCTCGCGGTGCAGGCCCGCGCTGTGGTGTGCGGAGTGCAGCGAACTGTCGTACGCGAGAGCCGATTCCAGGCGTCCTATCGTGTCGTCCGGCAGGTCGAAGGAGTTCATGGCGCGGCGCAGAAGCCGCTCGAGATGCTCCTGCGGAGAGTGCGGGGACTCCTGCTCGGCCGACTGTGGCTCGTACGCCGTCTCGTACTCGTACGGAACGCTCAAGGTCTCTCCCGGCGTTGCTGCATGTCACCTTGTGAGTGCATACCGTAGCCCCTGCGTCGGACATCATGTCCGGGAACGGGAAAACGTACGAGCCGCACGGCAAGTTCCCGTGCGGCTCGCGGTGTTGGGCCTGGTGAGAGGGGTAGGGCAGGGTCGGGCGTGGCGGCTGAGATCAGCCCGCGCTGCCCGCCGTCCACTGGCTCCAGGACATGTTCCAGCCGTTGAGGCCGTTGTCCGGGGCGATGGTCTCGTCCGGGGAGCCCTTGACCGTCACGATGTCTCCGATGAGGGAGTTGTCGTAGAACCACGCGCCCGGCGTGCTGGAGTCGCCCGCGCCCTGCGCGTCCTGCAGGCCGACGCAGCCGTGGCTGGTGTTGGCGCCGCCGAAGATCGAGGGCGAGCCCCAGTAGTTGCCGTGGATGAAGGTGCCGGATGACGACAGGCGCATCGCGTGCGGGACGTCCTTGATGTCGTACTCACCGCCGAAACCGACCGTGTCGCCGTTCATGCGGGTCTGGGTGAACTTCTCGGAGATCACCATTTTCCCGTTGTACGTGGGGTTCGACGGGCTGCCCGCGGAGATCGGGATGGTCTTGACGACCTTGCCGTCGCGCTCGACCGTCATCTTCTTGGCCTTCACGTCGACCGTGGAGACCTGCGCGCGGCCGACGGTGAAGGTGACCGTCTTGTTCTGCACGCCGGTGGCGCCGTCCGCGCCCTTCACGCCCTCCAGGTCGATCTTCATCGTGACCTTGGAGCCGGCCTTCCAGTACTCCTGGGGCCTGAAGTCCAGGCGCTGGTTGCCGAACCAGTGGCCCACGACCTTCTGGCCGCTGTCGGAGGTGACCTTGATGTGCGACTGGACCGACTGCTTCTCGGTGATCGCCTTGTCGAAGTTGAAGGAGACCGGCATGCCGACGCCGACCTTCGTGCCGCCGTCGGGGGTGTAACTGCCGATGAAGCTGTTGTCCTTCGAGACGGTGGTGAAGATCGAGTTCTCGGTCGCTTCCTTGCCCTTGGTGTCCTTCGCGTCGGCCGTGATCTTGTACTTCATGCCGCGCTCCAGCTGGGCCTTGGGCTTCCAGCTGGAGCCGTCGGCGGAGAGCGTGCCGTCGACCGCCGCCCCGGTGGAGACCAGGGTCATCTTCACCTCGGTCAGCTTGCCGCCCTCGACCTTGACGCCCGTGGCGTTGATGGAGGCGCCGGTCGAGCCGTCCTTCGCCGAGATGGTGATGTCGGCGCCCTGGGTCTTGCTCTTGCCGTCCTTGCCGTCGCTCGTGCCGTCCGAGTCACCGCCGCAGGCCGTCAGGGAGAGCGCACCTACGGCGGCGAGCGCGGTGGCCGCCAGAAGGGTGCGTCGCCGGGGGTTGGCTATGTGCGACGTTGTCACGGGCTGCTCCATCTTTGTGCGAAGTGCGCGTTCTGATCCAGTAAGAGTTAAGAGCGGCCTGCGGGCGGAAAGGTTCCGTCCGCTTGGTGTGAGGGCGGGCACAGGGGCATGGCCCGCCGGTGGCCCAACGGGCTGTGGTCTGGGAAGGGTTCGGGAAGGGTTCCTGAGGGGCTCCGAAACGCCTACGTGAGCTGCTTGCCGTAAAGGTCGCTGTACGAGGGGAACTTGCCGCCCGGCGTCTCCACGGACTCCGCGGCCAGGAGCGCCCGGACGATCGCCGCCGTCACCATGTCCGCGCCCGCCGCGAGGACCTCGTTCAGGGCGAGCGGGTTCTGGCCGGCTCCCGGCAGCGGACGCTCGCCGGTCGCGAGGGCGAAGACGGTGTCCCCGTCGTTGAGGAGATGGACGGGGCGCACGGCGCGCGCCATGCCGTCGTGCGACGTACCGGCGAGCTTCTGCGCCTGGGCCTTGGTGAGTTCGGCGTCCGTGGCGACAACGGCGAGGGTGGTGTTCAGCGGGGGAGGGCCGTTCTTGGCGGCGGCTTCGGCGGCGGCGGCAGCGGCGGCTTCGGCGAGGCGGCGCGTGGCCTCGTCGTGGACCGCGGCGTCGGGGTAGGCCACGCGCTGCCCCTCGAAGTACCGCCCGTACAGCGCACCCGTCCCCGGATCGACCCCCGAGCCCGCAGCGTTCGCCACGACCAGGGCGGCCACCGTGATGCCCGAGTCCAGCCTGACGCTCGCGCTGCCGATACCGCCCTTGACCTTGCCGACCACGGCGCCGGTGCCCGCGCCCACGTTCCCCTCCTCGACAGGGGTGAACGGCTCACTGCCCGCGGCGGCCTCCACCGCGGCGCGGCCCGTCGTGGCGTCGGGGCGCGCCGAGAAGTCGCCGCCGCGGCCGAGGTCGAAGACGCAGGCGGCCGGGACCACGGGGACGACGTGGGAGGGATCGGGGCCGACCTGTACGCCGCGGTGCTGCTCCTCGAGCCACGCCATCACGCCGGCCGCGGAGTCCAGGCCGTACGCGCTGCCGCCGGTCAGGACGAGGGCCTCGACGCGCTGCACCAGATTGCGGGGGTCCAGGGCGTCCGTCTCACGGGTGCCGGGACCGCCGCCGCGTACGTCCACGGCCGCGACGGCGCCACCCTCCGGGGCGAGCACGACGGTGGTGCCGGTGAGGTGGCCTTCGTGAGCGGGGGCGGTGCGGGTGGCATGGCCTACGCGCAGACCGGGGACGTCGGTGAGGGAGTTGAGGGGGGTGAGGGAGTTGGGGGAGTCGAGGGGGGTGAGCGAACTGGAGGAAGCCATGCCGACTTGCGTATCACGCGGGGGAGTTACGCGGCTGTCTCCCGCGGGTCATCCGGCCAGTAGGCGTCATGCGTGGCGCGCCATCCGGCTGGTGAGCGTCACGCGTGGCGCGCCATCCGGCTGGTGAGTGTCACGCCGGTCGCGACGGTGACCGTCGCCACGATCCCCGCGACCAGCACGGCCCATCCCCCGGCGAACGTACTCGCCAGGGTCGCCAACGCGCTCACGGGCAGCACGAGTTGCTGGGCGAGGCCCACCTTGTAGTAGCGGGAGTGCAGCAGCCAGACGGTGAGGAGATACAGCGTCATCGGTACGGTCACGGCGGCGGACGCGGCGAGCGTCGAGATGTGCGCCTTGCCGACGGCCTCTTCGACCGCGACCTCGAGCCCGGCGCCGATCGCGGCGGCCGCTCCGAGGATGACGTAGTGCCCGTACCCCCACAGGAAGGCCTGCCGGTTGCTGCTCAGGCGGCCGTGGATGGGCACGACGAAGTAGATCCACCACGCGGCGAAGATCATCAGGAGGCCGCCCGCCGCGATGGGCAGGAGCTCGCCGATTGCGTCGTTCTCCTCGATGCCGGACTTCACCGCGATGGTCGCCGCCGCGATCGTCTCGCCGAGCACGATGATCGTGAACAGGCCGTACCGCTCGGAGATGTGGTGCGGATGCCAGGCCGTGGTGTAGCGCCTCTCCGCGAACACCGGCACGCACATCTCCAGGATCGCCATCGCGAGGAACAGCCAGGGACGCGCGGCCTCGGGCAGGAACAGCAGCCCCGACCAGCCGATCTGACAGATCAGCACTCCGGCCGCGTACCGCAGCGCGGTGATGCGCTCGGCGCCCGTGGCCGACTTGGCGACGCGCAGCCACTGGGTGGTGAGCGCGACCCGCATGATCAGGTAGCCGAGCCAGATGAGCAGGAAGTCGTGCTCCTCGAACCCCTTGGACACACCGGCCGCGAACACGAGCACACCGGCGATCTGTACGAGCGTGACGACCCGGTAGAGCACGTCGTCGTTGTCGTACGCCGACGCGAACCACGAGAAGTTGACCCACGCCCAGAAGAGCGCGAAGAACACCATCGCGTAATTGAGCACCCCCTCGCCGGCATGCCCCTCCGCAACGGCGTGCACGAGCTCGGCCCCGGCCTGCGCGACCGCCACCACGAAGCAGAGGTCGAAGAAGAGCTCCAGCGGGGTCGCGGCCCGATGCGCCTCCTCGCGCCCGCGTGCGCGGAGAGGACGCAGAGTGGCGGGTGCGGGTGCGGGTGCAGGTGCAGGTGGTGGGGTTGGTGTCGGCTCGGGGGCCGGTGCGGACGTCATGATCCCCAGCACAGCAGAAGGCTCCGGCCGAATCGGGCTGCGGCGCCCAGTGGGTCGGCAGTGACACCCGGCCGCCGTAGGGCAGGGGCTCCACGAGGTCCGAAGGCCCCCTGACCTTCGTGTCTTTGGGCTGGTCGGCGGATGCCCTACGACTCTGCTCGCGAAGAGCCGCGGACGGGACCGTGGAAACGTCAGGCCCCGGAGCAAGGTCGGGACCCGTAGCGAACTGGGAACCAACATGACATCCCCTGTCACGCAGGAAGCGCGGACCGCACCAGCGGGCACGGCGTACGACCCCGAGCAGTACCGGCCCGGCAAGACCATCACCGACTGGGAGCCGGAGAACGAGCTCTTCTGGAAGTCCACCGGCAAGAAGGTCGCCGCGCGCAACCTGTGGATCGCCGTCCCCGCGCTCCTGGTCGCGTTCGTCGTCTGGCAGGTGTGGTCGGTCACCGCGACCAACCTCAAGGACGTCGGCTTCGGCTTCTCCACCTCGCAGCTGTTCTGGCTGACGGCCGTCCCCGGCATCACCGGCGGCACGGCGCGCGTCTTCTACACCTTCCTCGGCCCGATGATCGGCCAGCGCCGCTTCACCGCGCTCTCCACGCTCGTCCTGGTCATCCCGCTGATCTGGCTCGGCATCGCGGTCCAGGACCCGAACACCTCGTACGGCGTGATGATCGCCATCGCGGCCCTGTGCGGTGTCGGCGGCGCGAACTTCGCCTCGTCCCTCGCCAACATCGGCTTCTTCTTCCCCAAGCGCGACAAGGGCAACGCCACCGGCATCAACGGCGGCCTCGGCAACCTCGGTGTCTCCGTCGTCCAGCTGGTCACCCCGATCGTCATCACCAGCTCGGTCCTCGCGGTCGGCTCGGCCCAGCACAAGGCCGACGGCACGCCCGTGTGGCTGCAGAACGCCGCGTTCCTGTGGGTGCCCGTCCTGGTGATCCTGGCCGTCATCGCGTGGTTCGGGCAGAACGACCTGAAGGTCGCGTCGACCCCCTTCAGCCGGCAGAAGGTCATCTTCAAGCGCAAGCACAACTGGCTGATGACCTGGCTCTACGTCGGCACGTTCGGTTCCTTCATCGGCTTCGCGGCAGCTCTGCCGATGCTCATCAAGACCACGTTCACGCCGATCGACGCGGCCTACTCCGCTGCCACCTACGCCTGGATGGGCCCGGCCGTGGGCGCGCTCGCCCGCTGGGCCGGCGGCTGGATCGCCGACAAGATCGGCGGCGCCAGGGTCACCATCATCTCGTTCGTCGGCATGGCGCTCTCGATCATCGGCGTCATCAACTTCCTTCCCTCCGGCGGCGGCAACGGCAACTTCTGGGGCTTCCTCGCCTGCTTCCTGTGCGCGTTCTTCTTCTCGGGCATCGGCAACGGCTCGACGTTCCGCCAGATCCCGGTGATCTTCCGCAGTCAGCACCTGAAGGGCCTGACCGATGGCACGCCCGAGTACGCGAAGGCGCTGAAGCAATCCGAGATGGAAGCGGGCGCCGTCACCGGCTTCACCTCCGCCGTCGCGGCCTACGGCTTCTTCTTCATCCCGGCGATGTTCGCCAACTTCGCGGTCACCAGCGCGATGTGGGGCTTCGTGGCCTTCTACGTCAGCTGTATCGCGGTCTGCTGGTGGTTCTACGCCCGCAAGGGCGCGGAATCCCCGAGCTGACGCCCCGAGCGGCGTCGGCGCGGTGGGCCGGGTGTGGGAGCACCCGGCCCTCTCGCATGTCCTCTCACCGGTCCGTCCGCCTGGCCCGGCCCGGTACCACGAGATGTTCCGGAAATTCTTGTGAATGCGTTCACAAGTGAACTTAGGTCCAAAGTCCCGATGGAAACGCCAGGTCAGATGGGGTGCGTACGGCAGTGGGGGCGGCGAGAGGGGACCTCCGGCCCTGAAGTGGGGACCATTGCGGCACCCCTGATCGATCACATCGCAGTGCAATGGACACATAGCGAATAGGCGATTCGGAAGGTGCCGAAGATGACTGCCACTCCCGCGGAAACGACAGTGCACGGCGAGGCATGGGACGGCTTCAAGGGCGGCCTTTGGCGGGACGCCATCGACGTCCGTGACTTCGTCCAGCAGAACTACACCCCCTACGAGGGCGACGACTCCTTCCTGGCCGGCGCGACCGAACGCACCACCCAGGTCTGGCAGAAGCTCCTGTCGATGTTCCCCGCGGAGAACGAGCGCGGCATCCACGACGTCGACGTGAAGACCCCGTCCCGCATCGACGCCTTCAGGCCCGGCTACATCGACGCCGGCCGCGACCTGATCGTCGGCCTCCAGACCGACGCCCCGCTCAAGCGCGCCATCATGCCCAACGGCGGCTGGCGGATGGTCGAGGGCGCACTCAACGCCTACGGCTACGAGGCCGACCCCGAGGTCAAGGAGGTCTACACGCACCTCCGCAAGACCCACAACGAAGGTGTCTTCGACGCCTACACGCCCGAGATCCGCGCCTGCCGTTCCTCCGGCATCATCACCGGCCTGCCCGACGCCTACGGCCGGGGCCGCATCATCGGCGACTACCGCCGCGTCGCGCTTTACGGAGTCGACCGTCTCATCGCCGCGAAGGAGGCCGACAAGGAGCTCCTCGGCCAGGAGTGGGCCACCGAGGACATCATCCGCGCCCGTGAGGAGACCTCCGAGCAGATCAAGGCCCTGGGGGAGCTGAAGGCCATGGCGATGTCGTACGGCTACGACATCTCGGCCCCCGCCGCCACCGGCCGCGAGGCGGTCCAGTGGCTGTACTTCGCCTACCTGGCCGCCGTGAAGGAGCAGAACGGCGCGGCCATGTCGATCGGCCGCATCGACAACTTCCTCGACGTCTACCTTCAGCGCGACATCGAGTCCGGCCGCATCACCGAGGCCGAGGCCCAGGAGTTCATCGACGACTTCGTCATCAAGCTCCGCATCGTCCGCTTCCTGCGCACCCCCGAGTACAACGAGCTCTACTCCGGCGACCCGACCTGGGTCACCTGGTCGATGGCGGGCATCGGCGAGGACGGCCGCCCGCTGGTCTCCCGCACCACGTTCCGCGCCCTGCAGACCCTCTACAACCTGGGCCCGGCCCCCGAGCCGAACCTGACGGTCTTCTGGTCGCGGGAACTGCCCAGGGGCTTCAAGGACTTCGCGGCCAAGGTCGCCATCGACACCTCGGCCATCCAGTTCGAGTCCGACGACCTGATGCGCCCCAAGTACGGCGACGACACCGCGATCGCCTGCTGCGTCTCGGCGATGGCCGTCGGCAAGCAGATGCAGTTCTTCGGAGCCCGCGTCAATGTCGCCAAGGCTCTGCTCTACGCGATCAACGGCGGCCGCGACGAGAAGACCGGCAAGCGTGTCGTCGAGGGCTTCGAGCCCATCGAGGGCGATTACCTGGACTACGACACCGTCGCCGAGCGCTACGACGCGATGCTCGGCTGGCTCGGCAAGACGTACGTCCACGCGCTGAACGTCATCCACTACATGCACGACAAGTATGCCTACGAGCGCGTCGAGATGGCGCTGCACGACCGGGAGATCCTGCGCACGATGGCGTGCGGCATCGCGGGCCTCTCGGTCGCCGCCGACTCGCTCTCCGCCATCAAGCACGCCAAGGTCAAGGTCATCCGTGACGAGACGGGCCTGGCCGTGGACTACGAGATCGAGGGCGACTACCCCGCCTACGGCAACAACGACGAGCGGGCCGACTTCATCGCCCGGCGGATCGTCTCGGACTTCATGGGCAAGATCCGGCAGCACCCGACCTACCGGAACGCGGTGCACACCCAGTCGGTCCTGACGATCACCTCGAACGTCGTCTACGGCAAGAAGACCGGTAACACCCCCGACGGCCGCCGCGCGGGCGAGCCGTTCGCCCCCGGCGCCAACCCGATGAACGGCCGTGACGAACACGGCTACATCGCCTCCGCGCTTTCGGTCGCCAAGCTCGACTACGACGACGCCGAGGACGGCATCTCGCTCACCAACACCATCACGCCCGACGCCCTGGGTCGCACCCCCGGGGAGCGGATCCAGAACCTCTCCGGAGTCCTCGACGGCTTCATGGCCAGCGACGGCTTCCACATGAACGTCAACGTGCTCGACAAGGCGACCCTGCAGGACGCCATGGAGCACCCGGAGAACTACCCGCAGCTGACCATCCGGGTCTCCGGCTACGCGGTCAACTTCATCCGCCTGACCCGCGACCAGCAGCTCGACGTCATCAACCGCACCTTCCACGGCTCCCTCTGAGCCACCTGGAGCCCTGCCATGACTTCTCTGCTCGAAACGGCGACCCCGGCGGCCGCGGTCACCCGGCGCCCCGTCACCGGATCCATCCACTCCTGGGACCTGTCCACCGGCGTCGACGGCCCCGGCACCCGCTTCGTCACGTTCCTCTCGGGCTGCCCCCTGACTTGCCTGTACTGCCACAACCCCGACACCTGGCGGATGCGCGACGGCAAGCGGACCACCGCCGACGACGTGATCGCGGAGGCCGCCAAGTACACCAGGTTCATCTCGGCGGCCGGCGGCGGAGCCACCGTCAGCGGCGGCGAACCCCTCCTGCAGCCCGTCTTCACCGGCGAAGTGCTGCACCGCCTCAAGCACGAACTGGGCCTGCACACCGCCCTGGACACCTCCGGTTTCCTCGGCGTGCGCGCCACCGACGCCCTGCTCCGCGACGTCGACCTCGTGCTCCTCGACATCAAGTCCTGGGACCGCGAGACGTACAAGAAGGTCACAGGACGCCCGCTGCGGCCCACCCTCGACTTCGCCCGCCGCCTCGCCGACCTCGGCAAGGACGTCTGGGTGCGCTTCGTCCTCGTCCCCGGACTGACCGACGACCCGGAGAACATAGAGGGCGTCGCCCGCTTCGTCGCCTCGCTCGGCAACGTCTCGCGCGTCGACGTGCTGCCCTTCCACAAGCTGGGCGAAGCGAAGTGGGACGCCCTCGGCAAGGACTTCACCCTGCGCGGCACCCCCTCGCCCACCCCTGGGCAGGTGGCCGCCGCCAAGGAGATCTTCGCAGCTCAGGGGCTCACGGCCGTCTGACGGCCGCAGCGGCGCCCCACGGACGTACCCTGGAGACATGAGCACCGCCCCTGCCCCCGAACCGCGCGATCCGAAGGAATCGGAGACCCCGAAGGGCTCCGCGGCACCGAAGAGGCCGAAGAGCGCCCTGGTTTTCGACGACCCCCTGTCGCAGCAGTCTTCGGACGACACGGACCGCGGGTGGGGCGAGCGGCCTCCGGTCGGCGGCGACAGCGCCGCCGACCTGGCGCGCTTCCTCGACGAGAAGCCGCCCCACCACCTCTGAGCCCGCGCTACTGCTCGCTGGGCCCCGAACCGCGCTGCTGCGCCACCAGGGCGTCGCGGATCTCCTTGAGAACCTCCAGCTCCGAGATCTCGATGACCTCCTGCGTCCCCTCCTTGGCGGCCTTCCGCGCGGCCTGCCTCGCCAGGTACTTGGACATGGGCAGCACCATCAGGAAGTAGACGACGGCCGCGGTGATCACAAAGCTGAGGGTCGCGCTGAGAACCGTGCCCCACATGATCGGGATGCCGCTGACGACCTCCCCCGCGGCGTTCATCTTGCACGGGGACTGCAGGCACGAGCTGTAGTGATCGAGATCCTTCGTACCGAAGGCACCGACCAGCGGGTTGATCACACCCTTCACCACGGAATTCACGATGTTCGTGAACGCGGCTCCGATGACCACCGCGACCGCCAGGTCGACGACATTGCCGCGCATCAGGAAGGTCTTGAACCCCTCCCAGAGACTCGGTTCGTTCTTCTCGCTCACCACGAGGCCTTTCGTTGCATGTGCAGGTCGTGAAACAAACAGCTTCGAAACCTACGGCAGGGCCTGGCAGCACTGTCCAATTGGGTGACACAGATGAGCGACTTGACAGAATGTCAGTGCAGTTGCACACGCTGTGAATCAGCGCAGTGTGAATCAGCACAGCGTCACCGCCAGACGCATACTCGCACCGGCTCCCGCGAGCCGTGCCGCCGTCGCCCTCGGCACGGACAGCACCACCAACGCGCCTGTCTCGGAGGCGCTTTCGGCCGCGCCCTCCCGAGGTTCGGGCACCTCGGTCACCCTGGCCCCGGCAGCCACCACCCGTGACGCGGAGCCGTCGGCGGCGACGACATCGACCCGGTCGCCCCGGTGCAGCAGTCGCACCGTCTCCGCGTCCGCGATCCGCACGGGCGCAGTCACCCGAGGGACGGCCCGCTCCGGCTGCCGCGAAGGGGAGGCGGCCGTCGGATGCCCCTGTGGCCGCACCCGTTCGGCGTCCTGCGGCCCGGCGGCCACGAGCGCGGCGGCGGTCACCGCGAGCCCCACGGCCGCGGCCCGCCGCCTGTGCCGAAGCAGTCTTCGCAGCCGTTGCCGCCCGCCGCGTACGCGCACGGGTGAGAAGTGCGGCACGGGACACGGTGGAGGGGGAGAAGGGGAGGAGATGTCTGAGGGAACATGCGCCACGACGGTCACCACCTGCGAAGAGTCGAGAGAGCTGCGGATCTTGCTTCCGCTCTCACGATGCAGGCCCGCGCCGAATCCCGCTGAGCCCCGTGCACTACTCGCGGGTTGTGGACAACTCCCTCACCCGAAGGGGAAGTTCCGCCCTCGGACGCCCTCGGATGCGCTCCGATCACCTCACGGCAGCCGAATCCCCGGCTCCATCCCACCCAGCGCCCCCGCACACAGACAGTCCCGCTCACCCTCCGCCGGCAGCCCGGCCACCGCGTCGAACAGCACCGTCCGCAGCCGGTCCACATTCGCCGCGAACACCTGGAGCACCTCCTCGTGCGAGACCCCCTCGCCGCTCTCCGCACCCGCGTCCAGGTCCGTGACCAGCGTCAACGACGTGTAGCAGAGCTCCAGTTCACGGGCGAGCACGGCCTCGGGATGCCCGGTCATGCCCACCACCGACCAGCCCTGCGCCGCGTGCCAGAGCGATTCGGCCCGGGTCGAGAACCGCGGCCCCTCGATCACCACGAGCGTCCCGCCGTCCACCGGCTCCCACTCCCGCCCGCGCGCGGCCTTCAGCGCGGCGCTCCGCCCGGCGGGGCAGTACGGATCGGCCAGCGACACGTGCAAGACGTTCGGGATGCTCCCGTCCGGCAGCGGCACCCCGTCGAAATACGTCTGCGTACGCGTCTTCGTGCGGTCCACGAGCTGGTCGGGCACCAGCAGCGTCCCGGGCCCGAACTCGGACCGCAGCCCGCCCACCGCACACGGGCCGAGCACCTGACGTACGCCCACGGAGCGCAAGGCCCACAGATTGGCGCGGTAGTTGATGCGATGCGGCGGCAGATGGTGTCCACGGCCGTGCCGGGGCAGGAACGCGACCCGCCGCCCGGCGATGTCACCGAGGAAGAGGGAGTCGCTCGGCGCTCCGTAAGGGGTGTCGACCTGGAGCTCGGTCACGTTGTCGAGGAAGGAGTAGAAACCGGAGCCGCCGATGACACCGATCTCGGCGCGTTCCGTGCTCGTCGCGTTCGCCGTATTCGCCATGCCGAGCACAGTAGCCGGGCCCCGGAACGCCGAGAGCCCCGCTGTCGGAGGACAGCGGGGGCCTGGAAGAACTCGGAAGAAAGGCGTGCGTGGGGCGGGTCCGCCCTAGGCGGCCGACGAGCTGGAAGAGCTGGACGAGCCGGACGACTTCGAGTCCGAGGAGCCCGAGGAGGACGACGACGAAGCGCCCGCGGAGGACTTGGAGTCCGACGACTTGGAGTCCGAGGACTTCGACGCGGTAGCCGTCGACGGCGTGCTGCTCGACGACGAGCCGCGGCTGTCGTTGCGGTAGAAGCCGGAGCCCTTGAAGACGATGCCGACGGCAGAGAACACCTTCTTGAGGCGTCCGTCGCAGCCGGGGCACACGGTCAAGGCGTCATCGGTGAACTTCTGCACCGCCTCGAGGCCCTCGCCGCATTCGGTGCACTGGTACTGGTACGTCGGCACTTGCTTCCTCCTGGCACTCTCACTCGATGAGTGCTAACGACGGTCCATAGTGACGTATTCCGCGAGATCAGTCCACCGTGACCGGCTCGCGGTGACCGACGCCACGTGCGACGGTGCGCCCGACGGACCGCGGAACGAGCCGGGAACGCAGGGTCACGAGCACCGCGAGCGCCAGTGCCGTGCCGCCCAGAGGCACCAGGAAGCCGGCGCCGTCCCAGAAGCGGTCCTCCAGCTGTCCGGCCACCGTGACGGCGGCCGCCTGGCCGAGCGCGACGGCGCCGGTGAGCCAGGTGAACGCCTCGGTCCGGCCGGACGGGTCCACCAGGCGGTCGACCAGCGTGTAGCCGGTGATCAGCGCGGGCGCGATGCAGACGCCGACCAGGAGACCGAGCCCGGCGAGCAGCACCACGGAGTGCGCGGCCCACAGCCCGGAGGCCATCAGGGTCAGCGCCGCGTAACCGACGAGGAGCCGCCGCTGCGGGGCGATCTTCCAGGCGATGGCGCCGCAGACGAGACCGGAGAGCATGTTGCCCGCCGCGAACGTGCCGTAGAGGACGCCGTTCAGGCCGGGCTCGCCGATGGACTCGGTGAAGGCGGCAAGGGAGACCTGCATGCCGCCGAAGACGGCGCCGATGCCCAGGAAGGTGACGATCAGAACCCGCACGCCGGGGATCCGCAGCGCTGAAACGTGCTGCACGCGTGCGTGCTCCTCGCGGGAGGCGGGCTTCGGCTGGGTGCTCTTCTGCGCGGCGAACAGCAGGCCGCCCACCAGCGTGAGTCCGGCCTCCGTGAAGAGTCCGGCCGCCGGGTCGATGGTCGTGCACAGCGCGGTCGCGAAGAGCGGGCCCAGAACGAACGTCAGCTCGTCCGTGACCGACTCGAAGGCGGCCGCCGTGCCCGCCAGCGGGGAGTCCTGGAGCTTGACGCCCCAGCGAGCCCGCACCATGGGGCTGATCTGCGGCTGCGAGGCGCCGGTGGGCACCGCCGCCACGAAGAGCGCCCACAAGGGGGCGTCCGAGAGCGCGAGCACCGTCAGGGAGAGCACCGACACCGTGTGGATGAGCACGCCGGGCACCAGTACGGCCCGCTGGCCGAACCGGTCGGCGAGCTTGCCGCCGAAGGGGGCGAACACCGCCATGGAGACACCGGTGACGGCCGATACGGCACCGGCGACGCCGTACGAGCCGGTGGTGTGCTGCACAAGGAGCACGATGGAGATGGTCAGCATCGCGAAGGGCTGTCGTGCCGCGAAGCCGGGCAGGAGAAACGTCCAGGCGCCGCGGGTGCGCAGCAGCTGTCCGTATCCGGGGCGGGAGGTGACCGTGGATGCCACGGCCCGTGCCTTTCTGCCGCCTGGTAGCGCGGCCCCCTTTTTCAGGGCGGCGGCGCCGAGAGCTGTCCTCTTGCGCGGGACTGCGGTAGATGCCGGTTGCCCACTGCGAGGACATGCGGCCGCCATACGGTCGGCGCCAGCTCTGCTTCAGACAGAGTTGGTTCAATCAGTTGGTACAGAAGAAGTATGCCTTCATCGTACAGGGAATGGGGCCGTTGGGCCTGAGAATACGGAGATTGAGGCGCCTATCACCTGTGATTGCCCCGCTACTCCGGCTCCTGACCGGCGGTTCCCAGCCATCCAGCCAGCTTTCCGCCCTGTCCGACCGCCCGCAGCCGCTTCTCCGCCGCGTCCCTTACGGGGTCGGTCGCGACCACCAGGAGCTCGTCCCCGCGCTGCAGCACGGTCGTGGGCTGTGGCACGAATGATTCGCCGTTGCGAACGACGAGCGTGACCGCCGCCCCCGCGGGCATCCGCAGCTCGCCCACCTCGACGCCGTGCATCCGCGATCCCTTCGGGATCGCCACCGAGAGCAGGTGCCCGCGAAGGCGCTCCAGGGGTGCTGATTCGATGCCCAGGTCGGCGGCGCCCGAAGAGTCGCCCAGGCGCAGCTTCCTGGCCAGCCACGGCAGCGTAGGACCCTGGATGAGGGTGTAGACGACGACCAGGACGAAGACGATGTTGAAGATCCGCTCGCTGTCGTCGACGCCGTTCACCATCGGGATCGTGGCCAGGATGATGGGCACGGCTCCGCGCAGGCCCGCCCAGGACATCAGGGCCTTCTCCTGCCAGGGCAGGCGGAACGGCAGCAGGCTGAGGACGACCCCCAGGGGTCTGGCCACCACGGTCAGGATCAGGCCGATGATGATCGCGGGCCACATGTCGTCGAGCAGGTCGTGCGGGGTGACCAGGAGGCCGAGCAGGACGAACATGCCGATCTGCGCGATCCAGCCGAGCCCTTCGGCGAAGCCGCGGGTGGCGGGCCAGTGCGGCAGCCTCGCGTTGCCGAGGACCATCGAGGCGAGGTAGACGGCGAGGAATCCACTGCCGTGCGCCATGGCTCCGGCCGCGTAGGCGGCGACCGCGATGGCCATGACGGCGATGGGGTAGAGGCCGGACGCGGGCAGCGCCACGTGCCGCAGGCCGAAGGCTCCGAGCCAGCCCACCGCGATGCCGATCGCGGCGCCGATCGCCAGCTCCAGGGCGATCTCGCCGATGAGGACGTACCAGTGCTCCACGGGGCCCGCGGTGGAGAAGGCCACGACCAGGATCACCACAGGGGCGTCGTTGAACCCCGACTCCGCTTCCAGGATGCCCGTCACCCGGGAGGGCAGCGGCACCTTGCGCAGCACGGAGAAGACCGCCGCCGCGTCCGTGGAGGAGACCACCGCGCCGATGATGAGCGCCTGCCGCCATTCAAGGCCCACCAGGTAGTGGGCACCGGCGGCCGTCACGCCGACGCTCACCGCGATGCCGGCGAGCGACAGGACGGCGGCCGCGGGCAGGGCGGGTTTGATCTCTTTCCACTTCGTGCCGAGGCCGCCCTCGGCCAGGATCACGACGAGTGCCGCGTAGCCGATGACCTGCGTCAATTCGGCATTGTTGAAGGTGACGTTGCCAATGCCGTCCTGGCCGATGGCAATGCCGATGCCGAGGTAGAGAAGCAGGCTGGGGAGCCCACTGCGCGACGAGATGCGGACCGCCGCGACCGCGACGAGCAGGACGAGCGAGCAGATGAGCAGAAGCTGGTTGAGGTCGTGGACAGTCAGGGGCCGTTCCTTCCTCCGCGCGAGCCAAGTACTTCGTTACCTTACCTAATTGTTAACGCTTCCTTGACGCCTTCGAACACCCATGCGATGTGTCGCGATGTAGGTTCCTGACTCCGCGTCCGGGGCCGCGGTGCCCTGCGCCTATGGTTGCTCCAGCGCTCCCACCACCGCCCAGCCAGCCCTGCCGCTCGCGTAAGGACAGCAAGGACAGCGATGCCGTCGAATACCACCGCCTCTTCCGGTCATAAGTCCGGCAAGAAGAAGGGGCGCCGAGCCCGCCTCATCGTGATCGTCCTGGTCCTGGCCATCGTGGCGGGCGTCGGTTACGGCGCGTACTGGAGCGTCAGTACGGTGCGTGCCTCCTTCCCGCAGACCAAGGGGACGATCAAGCTCGACGGCCTCTCCGGCCCCGTCGACGTGAAGCGCGACGGCAACGGCATCCCGCAGATCTACGCCGAGTCCGACGCCGATCTGTTCATGGCCCAGGGCTTCGTCCAGGCGCAGGACCGCTTCTGGGAGATGGACGTACGCCGCCATACGACCTCCGGTCGCCTCTCCGAGATGTTCGGCAAGGGTCAAGTAAAGACCGATGAGTTCCTGCGGACGCTCGGTTGGCACCGTGTGGCGCAGAAGGAATACGACACCAAGCTCTCGCCGGAGACGAAGAAGTACCTCCAGGCGTACTCCAAGGGAGTCAACGCCTACCTGAAGGACAAGAGCGGCAAGGACATCTCCCTGGAGTACGCCGCCCTTGGCTTCACCAACGACTACGAGCCCCAGGAGTGGACCCCCGTCGACTCGGTGGCGTGGCTCAAGGCCATGGCCTGGGACCTGCGCGGCAACATGCAGGACGAGATCGACCGCTCCTTGATGACCAGTCGCCTCGGCCCGTCCCAGATCAAGGACCTGTACCCGGAGTACCCGTACAACCGGAACAAGCCCATCGTCCAGGAAGGCGCCTACAACAGCGCCACCAAGGAGTACGAGGGCAAGGGCAGCAGCGCGGGCAGCCAGTCGCAGTCACAGACCGGCGGCGCCGCGGGCACGGGCCTTGCGGGCGACACCCAGGCCCCCGACGGGCTGCAGTCCCAGCTGTCGGGCCTCTCCGACATCCTGGACAGCGTCCCGGACGCGGGCCTCGGCCCGAACGGCAACGGCATCGGCTCCAATTCATGGGTGGTCTCCGGCGACCACACGATCACCGGGAAGCCACTGCTCGCCAATGACCCGCACCTGTCACCGCAGCTGCCCTCCACCTGGTACCAGATGGGCCTGCACTGCCGGACGGTCTCCAAGGACTGCCAGTACGACGTCTCCGGCTACACCTTCGCCGGGATGCCCGGTGTGGTCATCGGCCACAACAAGAACATCGCCTGGGGCATGACGAACCTCGGCGCCGACGTCACCGACCTCTACCTCGAGAAGTTCGAGGGCGACGGCTACGCGTACGACAACAAGGTGCTGCCCTTCAAGTCGCGCGTCGAGACCATCAAGGTCGCGGGCGGCAAGTCCAAGAAGATCACCGTCAGAGAGACCGGCAACGGCCCCCTGCTGTCCGACCGCAACGACGAGCTGGTGAAGGTCGGCAAGAAGGCCACGGTCGACAGCGCCGCCCCCGACCGGGGCGACGGCTACGGAGTCTCGCTGCGCTGGACCGCGCTCAAGCCCGGCAGGTCGATGGACGCCGTCTTCGAGCTCAACAAGGCGAAGGACTTCTCGGAATTCCGCAAGGCGGCCGCTTCTTTTGAAGTGCCCTCGCAGAATCTGATCTACGCGGACACCAAGGGCCACATCGGCTACCAGGCACCGGGCAAGATCCCGGTGCGCGGGAAGGGCGACGGCGCGCTTCCGGCGCCCGGCTGGGACTCCGACTACCGGTGGACCGGCTACATCCCGCAGTCCGCGCTGCCCTATGAGTACGACCCGAAGCGCGGCTACATCGTGACCGCCAACCAGGCCGTCATCGACGAGGACAAGTACCCGTACAAGCTCACGTCGGACTGGGGCTACGGGGCGCGCAGCCAGCGGATCACCGACCTGATCCAGTCGAAGATCAAGGACGGTGGAAAGGTCTCCACCGAGGACATGCGCCTGATGCAGATGGACAACAGCAGCGAGATCGCCAAGCTGCTCGTGCCCAAGCTGCTCAAGATCGACGTCAAGGACAGCTACGTCCGTGAGGCGCAGAAGCTTCTCGAGGGCTGGGACTACACCCAGGACCCCGACTCGGCGGCAGCTGCGTACTTCAACTCGGTCTGGCGCAACATCCTCAAGCTCTCCATCGGCAACAAGCTGCCCAAGGAGCTGCGGGCCAAGGGCCAGTGCCTGAGCGTCGAGCCGGCCGGGAACACCGGTCCCGCCGACGAGGCCGAGCCGGTGCGCGAGTGTGGCCAGCGGGACGCGGAAACCGCGCAGCCCGACGGCGGCGACCGCTACTACGAAGTGATCCGGTCGATCCTCGACGACGAGGACAACGACTGGTGGAAGTCGCCGAAGACCCGCACGGACGCCGAGACCAAGACCCGCGACCAGCTGTTCGGTCGGGCCATGGAGGACGCGCGCTGGGACCTGACCGCCAAGCTCGGCAAGGACGTCGACACCTGGAGCTGGGGCCGCCTGCACCGGCTGACCCTGAAGAACCAGACTCTGGGCGTCGAAGGCCCCGGCTGGCTCCAGTTCATGCTCAACCGTGGCCCGTTCAAGCTGGGCGGCGGCGAGGCGGCGGTCAACGCCACCGGCTGGAACGCGGCGGGCGGCTACGGAGTGCAGTGGGTCCCGTCGATGCGGATGGTGGTGAACCTCGACGACTTCAACAAGTCCAAGTGGATCAACCTCACCGGTGCGTCGGGGCACGCCTACAGCGCGCACTACACCGACCAGACCAGCAAGTGGGTCAAGGGCGAGCTGCTGCCGTGGTCCTTCTCGGAGCCGGCCGTCAAGAAGAGCACGAACGACACGCTGGTGCTGCGGCCCTGAGCCGCACCTGACCGGTGCACCTGACCGGTAAGGAACAGTGAAAGGGCCCTCCACGCGCGCGTGGAGGGCCCTTTCGCGTACGGAGGGGGTCAGTGGAAGCGGCGTACTCCCGACGGCGTGACCACGGCGTGCACCGGCTTGTCGTGTGCTTCCCGGGGGACGGTCGCGACGACCTCCGTGTCGTACAGGAGCACCACCAGGGCGGGATCGGCCCCGGCCCCCGCGAGCCGGGCGAGCACCCTGTCGTACGACCCGCCGCCGCGCCCGAGCCGCATCCCGCGCTCGTCCACGGCCAGGCCGGGCAGCAGCACGGCGTCCGCCGACACGACGGCATCGGGCCCGAGCCGCGCACCCGAGGGCTCCAAGAGCTCGATCTTTCCCGGGTGTTGCACGCGGGCGAGTGAGCCCTCGCCCTCGTAGGCCGCCCAGTCCAGGTCGTTGTCCGCGAGGAGCACCGGCAGCAGGACCCGCGTCCCGCGCGCGTGGAGTGCGTCGAGGAGCGCGCGCGTCCCCGGTTCGCTCCCCACGGAGACGTACGCCGCGACCGTCCGCGCCCCGGCGAGCTCCGGAAGCTCCAATGCGCGTTCGGCGAGAACCGCGGCGGCCTTCTGCGCGTCATCCCTAGTCAACCGGCTTCTCACCGCGAGGAATTCTCCGCGCAATGTGCGCTTGGTTGGCTGACCGGGCGGCTGGTTCGGGCCGGTTTCTTCCATGGTGCGCTCACAAACCCTTCCAGGTGCGCTCATATGAGAACAAAATGTCCGGAGCCACAGATTCCGCACATACTCACCGGTTATGGTTACGGACATGACTCAGTCTCACCCCCCCAGGATCAGCAAGGCTGTCATTCCCGCAGCAGGTCTGGGCACCCGGTTCCTGCCGGCCACCAAGGCCACTCCGAAGGAGATGCTGCCGGTCGTCGACAAGCCGGCGATCCAGTACGTGGTCGAGGAGGCCGCCTCCGCAGGCCTCGACGACGTCCTCATGATCACGGGCCGCAACAAGCGCCCTCTGGAGGACCACTTCGACCGCAACTACGAGCTGGAGTCGGCCCTTCTGAAGAAGGGCGACGAGGCGAGACTGGCGAAGGTCCAGGAGTCCAGCGACCTCGCGACCATGCACTACGTACGCCAGGGCGACCCCAAGGGACTCGGTCACGCAGTCCTGTGCGCCGCCCCGCACGTCGGCAACGAACCGTTCGCCGTCCTCCTCGGCGACGACCTGATCGACCCGCGTGACCCTCTCCTCGCCCGCATGGTCGAGGTCCAGGAGCGGCACGGCGGCAGCGTCATCGCCCTCATGGAGGTGGCCCCGGAGCAGATCCACCTCTACGGCTGCGCGGCGGTCGACACCACGGACGAGGGCGACGTCGTCAAGGTGACGGGCCTGGTCGAGAAGCCCGACGCGGCGGACGCCCCCAGCAACTACGCCATCATCGGCCGCTATGTCCTCGACCCTCATGTCTTCGACATACTGCGCAAGACCGAGCCCGGCCGCGGCGGCGAGATCCAGCTCACCGACGCCCTCCAGCAGCTCGCCGTCGACGAGAAGGTCGGCGGCCCCGTGCACGGCGTGGTCTTCAAGGGCCGCCGCTATGACACCGGCGACCGCGGCGACTATCTGCGTGCCATTGTCAGACTCGCGTGCGAACGTGAAGACCTGGGCCCGGACTTCCAGGCCTGGCTTCGCAGTTACGTGTCCGAGGAGATGTAGCACTTGAGCAGCAGCGCGACGACCGAAGTCACCGGCCAGGAACACGTCTGGTCGGTGAGCGAGCACCTGGACGACATCCTCGGATCCGTCCGCCCCCTGGAGCCCATCGAGCTCCAACTCCTCGACGCCCAGGGCTGCGTCCTCGTCGAGGACGTCACGGTGCCCGTCTCGCTGCCGCCCTTCGACAACAGCTCCATGGACGGTTACGCGGTCCGGGTCGCCGACATCGCGGGCGCGAGCGAGGAGTTCCCCGCCGTCCTGACGGTCATCGGTGACGTGGCCGCGGGCCAGGGCGAGCAGCCGGACGTCGGCGCGGGCCAGGCCGCCCGCATCATGACCGGCGCCCCGCTGCCGCCCGGCGCCGAGGCCGTCGTCCCCGTGGAGTGGACCGACGGAGGCCTCGGCGAAGGCCCCGTCTCCGGGATGCGCGCGCACAGCGCCG
>NZ_BAAAUG010000045.1:0-51669 GCF_039533825.1 Streptomyces rectiviolaceus | reverse complement strand
GCCGCGGGAGCGGTGGGCGCCGCGGGCGTCTCCGGGGGAGCAGACCGCTCCGGGGCAGTCGTGATCTCCGGGGCCGTCGGTGCGGGCGGCGCGGGGACCGGCGCGGGCGTCGGCTCGACGCTCCGGGGTGCGATCTGCTGCGGAGCGGGGTCGCGCTGCTGGGCCAGGAGCTGCGGAGGCAGCAGCACCACCACACCCGTGCCGCCGCGTGAGGACGGACGGAAGTTGACGCTCATGCCGTACTTGGCGGCCAGACGCCCGACCACGGCGAGGCCGAGGCGGGTGCCCTGCAGCGATGCCAGGTCCGTCACGTGCCCGGAGACCGACTCCTCCGCGCGGCGCATCGCCGCGTCGGCCATCTTCAGGCCGCTGTCCTCGATCGTCACGACGATCCCGGCGCTGCGCTCCTCCACATAGACGTGCACCTCGTCGATGGGCGGGGAGAAGTTCGCCGCGTTGTCCATGAGTTCGGCCAGGACGTGCATGACGCCCTCCGCCGCGAACCCGGCGATGGCCACGGTCGTCGAGCAGTGCAGCCGCACCCGCTGGTACGCGGAGATCCGCCCCACGGCGCCCCGCAGGATGCTCTCCATCACGATCGGCTTGTTCCACGCGCGACTGGAGCGGCCGCCCATCAGAAGGGCGAGACGGTCCGTCATGAGACCCAGCTGGGAGGTGCTGTGGTCGAGGCGCAGCAGATCACCGAAGACCTCGACGCCGTGCCGCTCCTGCATGTCCCGCAGGTCGGCGAGCATGCCCACGGACTTGGCCTGCACCCGGCTCAGCGCCTTGGCGGAGGCCGCCTGCGCGGCCGCGGCGCGCCGCTCGCTGTAGGCGAGCTCTCGTACGAACGACTCGGCCGGCACGCGAAGCAGGGGATTGTGCGGCCACTCAAGCCCGGCCAGGACCGTGTCCGCGGACGCGCCCTCGCGCAGCCGCTCGATCGCGTCGGGCAGTGTCACCGCCGTCAGCTGGTCCAACTCCTCGGTGGCCTGCGCGAGTTGACCCTGTGCCTGGTCGCGTCGGGACTCGACGGCGGCGGCGTGCCGCACGGTCTCCTCCACCACGGACGCGAACACGTGGACCACCTGGCGCAGTTGCGGATCCGTCGGCGGCGACGTCTGCGCCAGGGTCTCACTCGCGCTCGTCCCGTCGCGCAGCCGTTTCACGACGGTCGGCAGCGTGACGTTCACCAGATGCGCGGACTCGGCACCCTGACGCGCCAGCTGCGCCTTGAGGGAACCGGCCTCGGCGTGGTCGGCGGCGGCCGCACCGCGGACCCGCTTGACGTGCAGCGAACCGGCCACCAGGGCGATCGCAAGACAGAGCCAGCCGGCCGCGACGGAAGTCGCCGTCCAGACCCGGGCGTTGTCCGGCGCCGAGACACTCGCGATGGCACCGGCCGCAGCGGTCACCACCAGCACGACCACGGGCACGGCCGACGCGGGCCGCCGCGCCTTCGCTATTCGGTGCGGGCTGGGAGGAGCAGGCACGGGCATTCAGCGGTCCCTCGGTCCTTGAGCGCAGGTGATCAACGAGCCGACCGAATTTACGCATCGGTCGCAGACCCGGCGGGAACACCAAAGAGGACGGTGATCTTCCGGGCCACACATTGCGCCATGCTAGTCACCCCGCGGAGCGCGGAGGACAGAGAGGCGGAACAGTCCGTCCAGGAGAGCACTTCGTCGCGATCTCGCCCCTCGAACGTGACTCCGTGATAGTGGAGTTCGACCCCACGGCAGAGATCACGCGGCGGCTCAGTCGACCGCTGACGTCTCGGCGATCTCGTACGCCTCGAGGCCTGGAGTCGCGAGGAGATCCGCCACGCAGGCCGCCGAACCTCCCACGTATGTGCTCACCAGATCGACGTCTCCTGCCACGCACCAGGCACGGTCGTCGGGCCACCACAGGTCGGGGATCTCGGGCGCCGCCTCATCGGGATCGCCCGCGGGTGACGCGGGCGAATCGGCGTCGTCGAGCGGTCCTGCGAGCAGGATCTCGTCGCGGCCCGGTGTGCGGAACACGGGGAAGCCGTCCCAGTTGTAGTTGCCGTACCCCTCCCAGAGCCCGTACCAGCAGCGGTCGGGGGTCCGGG
This sequence comes from Streptomyces rectiviolaceus, assembly GCF_039533825.1. Classification (NCBI taxonomy): domain Bacteria; kingdom Bacillati; phylum Actinomycetota; class Actinomycetes; order Kitasatosporales; family Streptomycetaceae; genus Streptomyces; species Streptomyces rectiviolaceus. The sequence continues at coordinate 49,574 of NZ_BAAAUG010000045.1, read as the reverse complement.
TGTGCCGGGAGAGGACGGGGATCAGGGCGCGGGCCACGTCCGCCGGCGTCGGGCCCTCGTGCGGGTGTTCGTCCCAGAGGCGGGGGAGGGCGGGGGTGTCGTCGTTGCGGTAGAGGAGGCGGTCCCCGAGACCGATGAGCTCGTGCCAGCGCGTCGCCGCCGACACCGACCGGCCGTACACGGGGGCGACTTGGTCCCACCGCACCGGCTCCGTGCCGAGGAAGGCCGGGTGGAGGATCCGCGCGTACGCCTCGAAGCCGGGTGCGCAGACACCGGCCACTGTGCCGAATCCGTCGTCGTGGGGCGGGCGTTGCTCCAGCCAGCGGGCGGGCGTGAGGTCGTGCCGCTCGACGCGTAGACGGCCGTAGACGGATGGGGGCTGACACTGGTCGACGAGGCGCATGCCCCCAGTGTCGCCCGCGTCGCGGTGCCCGTGAGCCCGCGGGTGGACGCCGATTGAGGCGGGCCGGGCGGGGCACTCGCAGAGGCGCGGGGCGGCCGGGTGAGACGGCTCCCGCCCTATGGCCGCCCCATTGCCGACAGAAGAGGTGCCTCATGGCTGTCAAGAAGACCGCGGTTCTCGTCCTGGACTGCGCGAAGCCCGAGGAGCTCGCGGAGTTCTACGCGGGGTTGCTCGGGGCCACGGCCAACACGGGCAGCGACCCCGACTACGTCGAGGTCTACGACGGGAAGGGCATCTGCCTGGCGGTCCACCGGGATTACGGCTACGCGCCTCCGAGCTGGCCCCGGCCGGAGGACTCGCAGCAGGCGCACCTGAGGATCCTGGTGGCCCGCGGCGACATCGACGAGGCGGAGCGCGAGGCCGTCGGCCTGGGCGCGCGGCCCGTGGACACCAAGGACAACTCCGGCCCCCGGGACACCCGGACCTACAGCGACCCGGCAGGCCACTCGTTCACCCTGGCCGTCACCGTCGAGCCGCAGGGGCCCCACTGAGCCGTACGCGCGACCGCGCGGTGCCCGGAGCGCCCGGGGTGCCCGGAGTGTGCGGACCCCCACGGATCCCGCTCAGTCGGCGGGCTCGTCCGGCACCGGCTGGTCCGGGCGCACGCCACCCGAGTGCGGCGCGCCGCGCCTGCCGGTGCCCGCCTCGTCCGTGTCGGGTACGTCGTCGTCGGCGTCCGGGGCGTTGCCGGTGGTGGCCGATGCGTCGTCCGGCTCCCAGCGGTCCTCCTCGTCCGAGGCCTGCTGATCGGGCAGATCCCTCGGTACGGGTGTCTCGTCCTCGCCGCGGGTCTCGGGCTGCTCCTCGCTCACGGTGCTCCTCCAGGGTTTCGTCACGTCGTTCCGCGCGGTCTCACGGCGGCTTCCGGTGCGGTGGCCCGGCTACCCGTCGTTGTCGCGGCAACACCTCGTACTGGTTCACGGTGGACCTCAGACGCCGTGTCGGCCACACGAGCGGGGCCGGTTGCCCGGCCGTACTCGGGCCGAGACGGCCAGGGCGACGGCGGTCATCGCCGACAGGAGACCCCAGACCGGCAGGAAGCCGCCGGACAGGTCCTTGAGCAGACCGAGCACGGGCGGCATCACCACGATGGCGATCTGGTTGACGGACATCGCCAGGCCGAGCGCGAACCCCGTCCTGTCCGGCGGAGCCGATTCGGTCACGTAGGTGACCCAGGGGCCGTACCAGCCGTAGCCGAAGAAGCCGAGCCAGACGAGGGTGCAGCAGGCGAGCGCCGGTGACCGGCCGAGCGGCGTCATCAGCACGGCCATCCCCACGAGTACGGCGGCCATGCAGAGGACCAGGGACCCGTACCGCCCGGACCTGCGGCGGTCGCTCCAGGCGGCCAGGGCGATGCGGCCGACGATGCCCGCACCCTGAACCGCCACCAGGACAAGAGCCGCGGGGCCGACTCCGACGGATGCCGTCTCGTGCAGGTACAGCACCGTCAGGATGCCGACGCCGTACTGCACCGAGATCAGGCTCGCGCCGCAGAGCATGATCTGCGTCATGGACGGTTCGCGGAGCATCCGCAGCCGGGCGCCGAGCTGCGACCTGAGCGAGGCACGCGGCCCGTCGTCCCGGGGAGCGGCCGGGACGGGCGGCCTGCGGTAGAGGCCCATGAAGACGCCGGCCCCGAGGAGCGCGACGAGCCCGCCGGTCACGAGCGTCGCCCGCCAGCCGAAAGCCTCGGCGATGAAGGGCAGGGCCGCCGAGGCCAGCGCGGCGCCCAGCGGCAGCCCCGCCTGGCGGACGCCCATCGCGAAGCCCCGCTGGGACGCGTCGAACCAGGACGCCACCGATTTGCTGCCGCCTGGCTGAACGGTGCTGTATCCCGCGCCGACGATCAGCAGCGCGAGGAGCAGGGACACGTATCCCGGCGCCGCGCTGCCCGCGAGCAGGCCCACGGCGACCACACCGGCGCCGGCCCCCACGACCCAGCGCTCGTCGCGGCGGTCCAGCAGTTCCCCGGCCACGAGCAGCCCGACCAGCGGAACCAGTTGGGCCGCCGAGACCAGCAGACCCAACTGGACCGTGCTGAGATGCAGGTCGCGTTGCAGGTGGATGCCCATCGCCCCGATGCCCTGCACGAAGAAGCCGGACGCGGCCTGGGTGAAAGTGGCGATGCCGAGGACGGTCCACCGGTACCGCCACGCGCTGTGCGCCGGCCCGGCGAGGGCTGTCATGGGCGCCAGTACAGCGCGGGGTCGGGATGGTCGACGAAGCCGAGGTCGCGGTAGAGCGGCTCGCCCTCGTGGGAGGCGTACAGGTCCACGCGGGCCACCGCACGCTCCCGGAACCAGTCGAGCAGGCCCCGCATGAGCGAGCGGCTGTGTCCGCGCCGCCGGTGCGCCGGGTCGGTGACCACGCCGATCACGAGCCCGACCCGGCCGTTGCACAGGTGCGGGCCCGGCAGCCGCTGCTCGACCGAGCCGATGGCGCACGCGGCCAGGCCCCTGTCGCCGTCCACGACGAGGATCCGGGTGCCCTCGGTGGCCAACTGCTCCTTCAGGACCACGGCCAAGGCGTCCTGCCAACTGCCGTCTCCCGATGACGGGTTGAAGTATGCGCCGCCGAGGTCCTCGAACAGCAAGGCCCGCAGGCGTACGAGTTCCGCGATGTCCTCCTCCGTCGCCGGTCGTATGTCGGTGTGTTCCGCGGTGCGTTGTGGCATGCCGATCAGCCTGATGTAATGGTCTTATGCATCTCAACCCTTACGGCGAGGAGGTCGTGAACCTGGCCGCCGACCTCGCCAACCGGCGCCCGGAGACCGCCGATGAACTCGCGGAGCGCTGCCGCGCCGCCGGGCTCGTGCTGGAGCGCCCGGTCACGCCGGAGGACCTCGACCGCACGCAGGACGCGCTGGAGAAGTGGGAGAAGGTCATCGACGCCACCGGCGATGACGAGCGCGCCGAGCTGCTCAACGGGATGCTGGCGGAATCCGCCGCCTATCCGCGGCTGACCGACCACGCGGGCTCGGGCTGGCACCTGCACTACCGCGACGACCGGCAGCCGCTTGGCGCCCTACTGTTCCAGCTGATCTCCGTCGGTACGGCGCTGCATCTGGCGGGGCGGGGCATGCACCGGCTCCGGCGGTGCGCCGTGACCGAGTGCGCCACGATCTTCGCCGACACCTCCCGCACCGGGCGGCAGCGCTACTGCTCGCAACGGTGCGCCAACCGCGACGCGGTACGCCGCCACCGTGCGCGCTCCACGGGCCACGTCGACTGAATCCACCGGCGCCGATGCGACCGAATCCGGGCTCCACATGCGGTGCGGGGCCCTGTTTTCCGGCCGGACTTCTGGTATTCACTCCTGGGATCGATCGCCGTCCGCGCGCTCGCGTTCGCTGCGGTGTACCAACGCGACCTAGGAGTTTCCGTGGCCCTCGCACGCCGTCCGTCCAGAGCCGCCGCGAAGGTGTCGGTGGTCGCCGTCGCCGCGGCGGGACTTCTCGCCCCCGGTGTCGTCGTCGACCGGTACGGAGACAGCGCTGCCGCCGCTGCTCCAACTGCCGCTGTCCCGGGGCCGATCGCCGACTGGCAGCACGAACGCCTCGCCCCAGGGGCCGACCTGTACCAGGGGAGCGTCGCGGGCCGCCCCGGCGCCGACCACTGGGCGGTCACGGTGCGGGCGGACGGTGCCCACCTCTCCGCCGAGGGGGATGCGCAGGCGCTTGCGGAGCGGGTGCGCGGCGCCGGGTTCGGCGCGCGTGCCGAGGCGGTCACGTGGCCGCGGGGTTCCGACCGGACCGGGGTGGTGGGGGTGCGGGTCCGGGTGGGGGAGTACGCCGCACGGGCCGATGCCGACGCCGAGCGGAAGGCCCTCGCCGCCGCCGGGTTCGACGCGGTGAGCGAGTGGACCGGCGCCGACGGTGTACCCGGTACCGGAGTCGCCCGGGTCAAGGTGGCGATCGTCGACCCGAAGCGCTATCGCGGTGCGATGAAGGGCACGTACGGCAAGGGTGTCGCCGGCCGCGAGACGGTGAGCGACATGGCCGCGAGCGGCGACGCCCTGCTCGGTGTCAACGCGGGCTTCTTCGTCATGGAGGGCAAGGACGGCGTGCCGGGCGCGTCGGCCGGGATCGCCGCGTACGACGGGGAGTTGCAGAGCGCGGCGACCGACGGCCGGATCGCGGCGGTGCTCCGCGGTGACGGCCTGCGCCCGCGGTTCGAGAAGCTCAGCACGGAGCTCCGGGTCGGCGCGGGCGCGGCGTCCGCCGTCGTGGACGGCGTCAACCGCGTGCCGGGCCTGGTGCGCAACTGCGGCGGTGTCGGCGGGGACACCCCGACCGAGCGCCCGCAGCACGACGTGACCTGCACCGACCCCGACGAGATCGTGAAGTTCACCGACGAGTTGGGCGCGAACACCCCGGCGGGCGACGGCGTGGAGGCGGTGCTCGACGCGAGCGGACACGTGCGGGAGGTGCGTGCGCGCGGCGGCGCCGTGCCCGAGGGCGGAAGCGTCCTGGCGGGCATCGGCTCCGGCGCCACGTGGCTGCGTACGCACGCGAAGCAGGGAAGCGCCGTGAAGGTGCGGGAGCGGATCCTGGACGAGCGGGGAAGGGAGCTGAAGCTCGGCCCGCAGGACGACATCGTCAACGGCGGCCCCGAGCTGGTGCGCGGCGGCAAGGTCGCGGTGAACTACGCCGCCGACGGCATCGAGCGCGCCGGCGACCGTTCCTTCGCGTACACCTGGGGCATCAAGCGCAACCCGCGCATGCTCATCGGCGTCGACCGGCAGGGCCGCATGCTCCTGGTCGGCGCGGACGGCCGGCAGCCCGGATACAGCGACGGGTTCGGGCTCAACGAGGGTGCGGAGCTGATGAAGTCGCTCGGCGCGGTGCGGGCCATGGCCCTGGACGGCGGCGGCTCCGTCACCATGGCGGTGAACGGCAAGGTGATCAACTCGCCGTCGGACGGCACCGAGCGCGCGGTGGGCGACGCGCTGCTGCTCACGCGCTGACGGCCCGGGCGGGCAGGGGAGCGGTGGTGACGGGGACCCGGCGCGGGCCGCGGACCAAGAGGCCCGGCCGGTAGGGGAGTTGTGCCGGGTCGGCCGTCAGGCGAAGGCCGGGGAAGGCCGCGAGGAGCCGGGGGAGCGCGATCGTTGCCTCCAGACGGGCGAGCCGTGAGCCGAGGCAGAAGTGCGGTCCGTGGCCGAAGGCGGCGTGGGGCGCCGTGCGCGTATCACCGGCCCCTGCCAGGTAGCGGCCCGGACGGAAGGCGTCCGGGTCCGGGAAGTGCCGGGGGTCGCGGTTGGCGGCGGCGAGCACCGCGAGGACGGAGGCGCCCGCGGGTATGACCACGCCGTCGCCGATGTCCACCTCCTCGGTCGTGTGCCGCCACGTCGTGCCCTCCAGCGGGCTGGCGTGGCGCAGCGTCTCCTCGACGACGGCAGGCCAGCGCGCGGGGTCACGGTGCGCCGCCGCCAGCTCGCCGGGGTGGGTGAGCAGGAGCAGCGACGCCGATGCCAGCAGGTTCATCGTGGTCTCGTAGCCCGCGAACAGGAGGAGGAACGCCATGGCGAGCAGCTCCCCGTCGTCGAGCCCGCCCCCGCTCTCCGCCGGGTCCCGCGGGAGCGCGTCCTGCGTGAGCGCGCTGAACAGATCGGATCCGGGTGCGCGCCGCTTGCGGGCGATCAGCTCGGTGAAATAGGCGTGCAGGCCGGTCCACGCCTCGTCCACCGCGCCCGGCTCCAGCGCGTCGGCGGGCGAGCCGACCCGGTAGGTCCAGGCCCGTAGATCCGCCCGGTCGGCCTCCGGCACCCCGAGCACCTCGCCGATCACCAGGACGGGCAGCGGGAAGGCGAAGGCGTCCACGAGGTCCACGCTGCCGTCCCGCCGAAGCCGTAGCTCCATCTCCCGCAGGAGCCCGGCGGTCAGCTCCTCGATCCGCGCACGCAGCGCGTCGACGCGGCGCGGGGCGAACGCGGCGGTGGTCAGCCGCCGGAGCCGGGTGTGGTCGGGGGCGTCGGTGTTGAGCATGTGCCGGGCCAGGCAGGCGCGGGCGCGCTGCGCGGGGGAGTCACGGGAGTCGCCCTTCGGCCGCCCGGCGCCCTGCGGGGGCACGTTCGAGAAGCGGGGGTCGGCGAGGACGGCCCGCGTCGCCTCGTATCCGGTGACGAGCCAGGCGTGCGTCCCGTTGGCGAGCGGTACCCGCACGGCGGGGCCTTGGCCGCGGAGGTGCGCGTAGTACGGATACGGGTCGCGCGCGAAGGCGGGGTCTGCGGGGTCCAGGGGTGCGATCACCCGCTCATCCTCGCCGCGGCGGCCCCGTCGCGGGGGTCGGCCCCACCGCCAGGAACCGCGGGCCGGGCCTGTGGGAACCGGACAGCAACCAGCGGTGTCCACGCGAACTACGGAATGTGACGGGCACTACGGGCTGTGACGTACCAGAACCGGGCCCGCTTCGTGGATGGAGGCGATCACGAGATATCTTGATGTCGAGCAATGTTGCAGACGTGGAGCGGAGCACCCGGTGACTGACTCGACCATCATTTACACCCACACTGACGAGGCCCCGGCCCTCGCGACGTATTCGTTCCTGCCGGTGGTCGAGGCCTATGCCTCGACGGCCGGGGTCACTGTGGAGAGCCGTGACATCTCCCTGGCGGGGCGCATCATCGCGCTCTTCCCCGAGTTCCTCGAGGAGAGCCAGCGCATCGACGACGCCCTCGCCGAGCTCGGCGAGCTGGCCAAGACGCCCGGCGCGAACATCATCAAGCTGCCGAACGTCTCGGCCTCGATCCCGCAGCTGAAGGCGGCCGTCGCGGAGCTGCAGTCGCAGGGCTACGCGCTGCCGAACTACCCGGACGACCCGAAGACCGACGCGGAGAAGGACATCCGCGCCCGTTACGACAAGGTCAAGGGCAGCGCCGTCAACCCGGTCCTGCGCGAGGGCAACTCCGACCGCCGCGCCCCCGCATCGGTCAAGAACTACGCCAAGGCGCACCCGCACCGCATGGGCGCCTGGACGGCCGACTCGAAGACGAACGTCGCCACCATGGGCGTCGACGACTTCCGCTCCACCGAGAAGTCCGTGACCATCGCCGACGCGGGCTCGCTGCGCATCGAGTTCACGGGCGAGGACGGCAGCACCACGGTCCTGCGCGAGTCCGTACCGGTCCTCGCGGGCGAGGTCGTCGACGCGGCCGTGCTGCGTGTCGGTCCGCTGCGTGAGTTCCTCACCGCGCAGATCGCGAAGGCCAAGGCCGACGGCGTGCTGTTCTCGGTGCACCTGAAGGCCACGATGATGAAGGTCTCCGACCCGATCATCTTCGGCCACGTCGTGCGCGCCTTCTTCCCGAAGACGTTCGCCGCGTACGGCGAGGCGCTTGCCGGTGCGGGCCTGACCCCGAACGACGGTCTCGGTGGCATCCTCAACGGCCTCGACGCGCTGCCCGATGGCGCGCAGATCAAGGCGTCCTTCGAGGCCGAGCTTGCCGAGGGCCCCGAGCTCGCGATGGTCGACTCCGACAAGGGCATCACGAACCTGCACGTGCCCTCGGACGTCATCGTCGACGCCTCCATGCCCGCGATGATCCGTACCTCCGGCCACATGTGGGGCCCGGACGGCGGCGAGCACGACACCCTCGCGGTCCTTCCCGACTCCAGCTACTCCGGCGTCTACCAGGTCGTCCTCGACGACTGCCGCGCCAACGGCGCCTTCGACCCCTCGACGATGGGCTCGGTGCCCAACGTCGGCCTCATGGCGCAGAAGGCCGAGGAGTACGGCAGCCACGACAAGACCTTTGAGATCGCCGCCCCCGGTACGGTGCGCGCGGTCGACGCGGCAGGCAACGTCGTCCTGGAGCAGACCGTCTCCACCGGCGACATCTTCCGGATGTGCCAGGCCAAGGACGCCCCGATCCGCGACTGGGTCAAGCTGGCCGTCAACCGCGCCCGCGCGACCGGCTCGCCGGCCGTGTTCTGGCTCGACGAGACCCGCGCGCACGACGCGCAGCTCATCGAGAAGGTCAAGGCGTACCTGCCCGAGCACGACACCGACGGCCTGCAGATCGAGATCATGTCGCCGGTGGACGCGACCGCGTTCTCCCTGGAGCGCATCCGCCGCGGCGAGGACACCATCTCGGTCACCGGCAACGTGCTGCGTGACTACCTGACGGACCTGTTCCCGATCCTCGAGCTCGGCACCAGCGCCAAGATGCTCTCGATCGTCCCGCTCATGAACGGCGGCGGCCTCTTCGAGACGGGCGCGGGCGGCTCCGCCCCCAAGCACGTCCAGCAGCTGGTCCGCGAGAACTACCTGCGCTGGGACAGCCTGGGCGAGTTCCTCGCCCTCGCGTCCAGCTTCGAGCACCTCGCGCAGACCACGGACAACGCAAGCGCCCAGGTCCTGGCCGACACCCTCGACCGCGCGACGGCGACGTTCCTGGAGAAGGACAAGTCGCCGACCCGCCGCGTCGGCGGCATCGACAACCGCGGCAGCCACTTCTACCTGGCCATGTACTGGGCCCAGGAGCTGGCCAAGCAGACCGCGGACGCCCAGCTCGCCGAGGCGTTCGCCCCGCTGGCCAAGACGCTGGTCGAGCAGGAGCAGACCATCGTCGACGAGCTGAACGCGGTCCAGGGCTCGCCCGCCGACATCGGCGGCTACTACAAGACCGACCCGGCCAAGGCGACCGCCGTGATGCGCCCGTCGGCGACGCTGAACAAGGCGCTCGGCCTTCTCGGCTGAGTGAACTACGGCTGACCCAGGTCCGCCCCGGTAGCGATGTCGGCTACCGGGGCGGACCCGTCTCCGCGCCCGGCGGACGGGTCCGGCAGGATCGGTCCCATGCCACGCCCGCCGAGCACGTTCCCCTGGCCCGCCACCTTGACCGCGGACCGCCTCGTCCTGCGCCCGATCGAGACCGGTGACGTCCCCGTCATGGCGCGGCTCTGGACGGACGAGGCCGTCCGCCGCCACCTCGGCGGGCCGGTCGACAAAGAGACACTCCGATTGCGCGAGCAACACTGCGTCGGTGCGCACGGCGCCTTCAGCGTGACGCTGCGGACGAACGGGTCGGTGATCGGCGGCGTACAACTGGAACCCGACTCGCGCCTGGCCGGGCGGACCGAGGTGTCGTACCAACTGCTGCCCGAACACTGGGGGTTCGGATACGGGCGCGAGGCGGTCGCCGCCGCCGTCGCCTGGGTGCGCGAGGCGGCCACCCCCGAGGGCGCGGAGGTGGTCGCGGTCACGCAGGAGGCCAATACCCGGTCGCGTCGCCTGCTCGAATCGATCGGCATGGAACAGACGGAGGCCTTCGTCGAATGGGGCGCGGCGCAGGTTCTGTACTCCGCCGGCCCACGGTCCTAGCCGAAGGCCAGACCGAGGCAACGTCTGAAGCGGGATCTCCTCCGGGGCGGTGCGTGTGGGCACATGCGTCGCTGCCATTCCCTATTTCTGAAACGCGTTCTACTGTGTGCGCCGTCAAGCCCAAGCCCGGAGAGCCAGCGAAAGCAGGAGGGGCCGTGCACCTCGAATACACGCCTGAGCAGCGGCAGTTGCGCACCGAGCTGCGCGCGTACTTCGCCGAGCTTGTGCCCGACAACGCGTACGCCCGATACGCCGACCCCGCTGCGCAGAAGCGGTTCTACCGGGAGAGCATCCGCCGCCTCGGCGCCGACGGCTGGCTCGGCGTCGGCTGGCCCAAGGAGTACGGCGGGCGCGGGCTCTCGCCGATGGAGCAGTTCATCTTCTTCGACGAGGCAGCCCAGGCCGGAGTGCCGCTGCCCCTGATGGCACTGAACACCGTCGGGCCGACCCTGATGCAGTTCGGCACCGACGAGCAGAAGGCGTACTTCCTGCCGAAGATCCTCTCCGGCGAACTCGACTTCGCGATCGGCTACAGCGAGCCGGACGCGGGCACCGACCTCGCGGCGCTGAAGACGAAGGCGGTCAGGGAAGGCGAGGAGTATGTCGTCAACGGCCAGAAGATCTGGACCACCAACGGCGACACCGCCGACTGGGTCTGGCTCGCCGTCCGCACCGACCCGGACGCCCCGCCCCACAAGGGCATCACCATGCTCCTCGTACCGACGAGCGACCCCGGCTACTCCTGCACCATCATCAACACCCTCGCCTCGCACGACACCACGGCGAGCTACTACGAGAACATCCGCGTCCCCGTCTCGCGCCGCGTGGGCGAGGAGAACAAGGGCTGGCGGCTCATCACCAACCAGCTCAACCACGAACGCGTCACCCTCGCCGCGCACGGCACGATGGCCATCCGCGCCTTCCATGACGTGCAGCGCTGGGCCGCCGACACCAAGCTCGCCGACGGCCGCCGCGTCATCGACCTCGGCTGGGTCCGCCAGCGCCTGGCCAGGACGCACACCAAGCTGGACGCGATGAAGCTCCTCAACTGGCAGATGGTGAACGCCGTCCAGGAGGGCACCCTCACCCCCCAGGACGCCTCCGCCGTGAAGGTCTACGGCTCCGAGGCGCGCAGGGACGCGTACGCCTGGCTCATGGAGGTGGTCGGCTCGGCCGGCTCGCTCAAGGAGGGCTCCGCGGGCGCCGTCCTCCACGGCGAACTGGAACGCGGCTACCGCAGCGCCGTCATCTTCACCTTCGGCGGCGGCAACAACGAGATCCAGCGCGAGATCATCTCCTGGATCGGGCTCGGGATGCCGCGCGTGCGCCGCTGACGCCGCCTGCTTGCGGGGGTGGCCCCGAAGACCTCGCTCAAGGTCTTCGGGGCCACCCCCGCAGGTGTTTCGGCCAGATGTATTGACACGGCCCGAGGGGCGGGCGAGCATCACAGCCAAGTTAATTAACTATCTAGTGCGTTAACTGCACGTGCCGCGGGTGTGCACCGCTCGCCACCCGTTCCGTCCCCGAGGAGTTCACGTGTCCGCTCACCCACACGCCGACCAGCCGTCGGCCGCGCCGTCCCAGGGCAGGCCACGCAAGGCCGCCTTCGCCGCCTGGATCGGCAGCGCGCTGGAGTACTACGACTTCTTCATCTACGGCAGCGCCGCCGCCCTCGTCTTCCCCAAGGTCTTCTTCGACCCGGACGACCCGGCCACCGCCACCTTGATCTCGATGGCGACCTTCGGCGTCGCGTACGCCGCCCGCCCCCTCGGGGCTCTCGTTCTCGGCCACTTCGGCGACCGGCTCGGCCGTCGGAAGATCATGGTGTGGACGCTGGTCCTCATGGGTCTCTCCACCTTTCTCATCGGCTGTCTGCCCACGTACGCGCAGGTCGGCACCGTCGCTCCGGTGCTCCTCGTGCTGATGCGGGTGTTCCAGGGTCTGTCCGCGGCCGGTGAGCAGGCCAGCGCGAACGCGATGACGCTGGAGCACGCGCCGGAACACCGGCGCGGCTACTACACGAGCTTCACCCTCAACGGCACCCAGGCCGGTCAGCTCCTCGCGACCCTGGTGTTCCTGCCGGTCGCCGCACTGCCGGACGAGCAGCTGTACACCTGGGGCTGGCGCATTCCGTTCTTGCTGAGCGCCCTCGTCGCGGTCGCCGGGTACGTCATTCGCCGCACCCTCGAGGAGACCCCCGTCTTCCGGCAGGTCTCCGCGGACCAGGAGGTGGCCAGGATGCCGCTTGCGGACCTGGTCAGGAACCACTGGGCCGATGTGCTGCGGGTGGTCGCGGCGGCGCTGATCGCGACGGTCAGCACGATCTTCTCGGTCTGGGCCCTCTCGTACGCCACGAGTGACGCGGTCGGCCTCGACAAGACGGGCATGCTCTGGGTCGCCGGCAGTGCCAACGCGGTGGCTCTGCTCGCCATCCCGCTCTGGGCCAGGCTCTCGGACCGCATCGGCCGCAAGCCCGTCTTCCTCATCGGGGCGCTCGGCAGCGGAGTGATGATCTTCGTCTATCTGTGGGCGATCTCGACCGGCAGCTACCCGCTGGTCTTCGTGACCGGACTCCTGCTCTTCGGCGTCGTCTACAGCGCCGCCAACGGCATCTGGCCCTCGTTCTACGGCGAGATGTTCCCCGCCAGGGTCCGACTTTCCGGCATGGCGATCGGCACCCAGATCGGGTTCGCCGTGGCGGGCTTCGCGGTGACCTTCGCGGCACAGATCGCGGGCCCCGACGGCGACAACTGGCTCGGCGTCGCGATCTTCACTGCCGCCTTCTGCGCGATCTGCGCGATCGCCGTGGCCACAGGGCGCGAGACGCACCGCGTGCCCACGGCCGATCTCGGCCTGCGTGCCGGGGACGCGAAGGCGTCGGCAACGGCCCGCGAGGCCGCCGCCCTGTGACCCGGCCGCGCCAACCGCGACCTCATGATCAACCGTGCCAAGCTGACCCACAGGAACTCTCGATGACCTCGTACCTCACCGGCCTGATCGGCTCCGGCATCGGCCCCTCCCTGAGCCCCGCCCTGCACGAGCGCGAGGCGGACCGGCACGGTGTCCGCCTCATCTACCGCACCCTCGACATCGACGTGCTCGGCGTCGCGCCCGAGGCCGTCGGTGAGCTGGTACACGCCGCCCGCCGCCTCGGCTTCGACGGGCTGAACATCACCCACCCCTGCAAACAGCTGGTCATCGAGCACCTGGACGAGCTCGCCCCGGAGGCCGCCGAACTCGGCGCCGTGAACACCGTCGTCTTCAGGGACGGACGCGCCGTCGGGCACAACACCGATGCCACCGGCTTCGCCCAGTCCTTCGCCCGTGGCCTGGCCGACGCGCCGACCGGTGACGTCGTGCAGCTCGGCGCGGGCGGTGCGGGCGCCGCCGTGGCGCACGCGCTGCTGAACCTCGGCGTCGACCGGGTCACCCTGGTCGACACCGATACGGCCCGTGCCGCCGCCCTTGCCGCCGCGCTGACCTCGCGCTTCGGGCCAGGCCGTGCGGTGTCCGCGGCGACCGGTGCGGTGGCCGAGCGCGTCGCCGCCGCGGAACGCCTCGTCCACGCCACACCGACCGGCATGGTCGCGCATCCGGGTCTTCCGCTGCCGGTCGCGCTGCTCAGGCCCGGCCTGTGGGTGGCCGAGGTCGTCTACCGGCCGCTGGAGACAGAGCTGTTGCGCGAGGCCCGCGCCATCGGCTGCCGCACCCTCGACGGCGGCGGCATGGCCGTGTTCCAGGCGGCCGACGCCTTCCGGCTCTTCACCGGGCTCGAACCGCACACCGGACCGATGCTCGCCGACCTCGGCGATCTGGCCGCCTTCCCGGCCTGATCCGACCTCACAGCCCGACCTGACCTGACCTGACCTGACAGGAGGACACCATGCGCAAGTCGATCGCCACTGTCTCGCTCAGCGGCCCGTTGTCCGAGAAGCTCACCGCCGTCGCCACGGCCGGATTCGACGGCGTGGAGATCTTCGAGAACGATCTGGTGGGCGGGCCGCTCAGCCCCGAGGAGGTGCGCCTTCGCTGTGCGGATCTGGGTCTGGGCATCGACCTCTACCAGCCCTTCCGCGACTTCGAGGCCGTCCCCGCCGATGCTCTCGCCCGCAATCTGCGGCGCGCGGAACGCAAGTTCGCCGTGATGGAACGCCTGGGCGCGGACCTGCTCCTCGTCTGCTCCAGCGTCGCCCCCGATGCGGTCGACGACGACGCGCTCGCCGCCGAGCAACTACGGCTGCTCGCCGACCGGGCAGCGGCCCACGGCATCCGTATCGCCTACGAGGCACTGGCCTGGGGGCGGCACGTCAGCACGTACGACCACGCCTGGCGAATCGTCGAGCAGGCGGACCATCCGGCTCTCGGCACCTGCCTCGACAGCTTCCACATCCTCTCCCGCGGGTCGGACCCCAAGGGCATCGCGGACATCCCCGGCGAGAAGATCTTCTTCCTTCAGCTGGCGGACGCACCCCTGATGGCGATGGACGTCCTTCAATGGAGCAGGCACTACCGCTGCTTCCCCGGCCAGGGCGGCTTCGACCTCGCCCCGCTGGTGGCCGCCACCGTACGGGCCGGATACCAAGGGCCCCTGTCGCTCGAAGTGTTCAACGACGTCTTCCGGCAGGCAGGGGCGGCCTCCACCGCCGTCGACGCGCTCCGTTCGCTGCTCCTGCTCGAGGAGTCGGCCGGTCTGTCCGCGCTGCCCGCCGCGTCCGCGCCCTCCGGCTTCGCCTTCGCCGAGCTGACCGCGGCCGACACCGAACCGCTGCGCGGAGTGCTCGAGTCTCTCGGCTTCGCCCACACCGCTCGGCACACCTGGAAGCCGGTCGAACTGTGGGAACAGGGGGAGGCCCGGATCCTGCTCAACACCGGGGTCAGCGGCCGCCGTCAGGACCCGGCGCTGACGGCCGTCGGCGTGGAGACCCCCGACCCGGACCGCGCCGCACGGCGCGCCGAGGCGGTGCTCGCACCCGTGGTGCCGCGCCGCCGGGCCCCGCTCGACGCCCCGCTGGACGCGGTGGCCGCACCCGACGGCACGGAGTTCTTCTTCTGCCGCACGGGGCGGCCCGATCACTCCAGCTGGACCGGTGACTTCACCGACGTACCGTCGCGTGCTCCCGCACCCGAGCGGACGGACCCGGCGGGGACCGTCCACCACATCGACCACATCGCCCTCACCCAGCCCTGGCACCAGTTCGACGAGGCATCGCTGTTCCACCGGGGCGTGCTGGGCCTTGAGGCGGACGGCAGCCTCGATCTGGCCGACCCCTACGGCCTGGTGCGCAGCCGGGCCGTGGCGTCACCCGACGGGGGTGTGCGCATCGTCCTCAACATCGCGCCCGCGCCGGACGCCGACGGCAGCCGCCTGCAGCACATCGCCCTTGCCACGGACGACATCGTCGCCGCCGCCCGGCGCGTCCGGGAACGGGGCACGGGTCTGCTGCCGATCCCCGCCAACTACTACGACGACCTCGACGCCCGCCACGAACTGGAGCCACAGCACCTGGCCACCCTGGCGGACCTGGGCATCCTCTACGACCGTGACGAGAACGGGGAGTTCCTCCACTGCTACACCGCCACGGTCGGGCGGGTCTTCTTCGAGTTGGTGCAGCGCACGGGCGGCTACCGCGGATACGGGGCGCAGAACGCGGGCGTACGACTCGCCGCCCAGCATATTCACCACCATTAGACTGATCGGCGCCGATGAGTCCGCCCTGAGGAGCCGCATGGCCGCCGCAGTCCCCCCGCCGTCCCCGCCCGTCAAACGAACCCGGGACGCGGCCCGTACGCAGGGGGAGATCCTCGATGTGGCCACCGAGGAGTTCGCCCGCATGGGCTATGCGGGGGCCAGGGTGGACGAGATCGCCGCCCGCATGCGGACCACGAAGCGGATGATCTACTACTACTTCGGCAGCAAGGACCGGCTGTTCACCGCGGTCCTGGAGCGTGCGTACAAGGTCATCCGGCACGAGGAGCAGCAGCTCGACGTCGGGCATCTGGACCCGGTCTCCGCCATCCGCCGCCTTGCCGAGCTCACCTTCGACCACCACGAGGCCCACCCGGACTTCATCCGCCTCGTCAGCATCGAGAACATCCACGAGGCGCAGCACATCGCCGCCTCGCCGTCTCTCGCCTCCCTCAGCTCCCCGGCGATCGACGTCATTGCCTCCATCCTCGAAACCGGGCGTGAGCAGGGCGTGTTCACGGCCGAGGTGGACGCCGTCGACCTGCACGCGATGATCAGCTCGTTCTGCTTCTTCCGGGTCTCCAACCGGCACACCTTCCGCACGCTCTTCGGCCGTGACCTCACCGAGGCGTCCCGCCGCGAGCACTACCGGACGATGCTGGGAGACATGGTCATCTCCTACCTGACCTCGGATCTCCCCGGCGCGGACGGGAGTTGACCACCCCGTGACCACCCCTCACTGATCGCGGGTCGGCACCACCATCACCTCGGTACCGGCCGCCCGCACCGCCCGAACCTGCTCCGCGGCCAGGCCGTCGTCCACGATCAGCAGATCGAAGTCGGTCAGCGGAGCGAGGGCGTAAAGGCCGTCCTTGCAGAACTTGGTGTGGTCCGCGACCAGCACCCGCCGCGCCGCGCACTCCATCATCGCCCGCTTGACCTGCACCGTCTCCGGCGAGGTGTGATAGCAACGGCCGTTGGTGACGGCCGTGGTGGACATGAAGAGGACATCGGCGCGAAAGGCACGGACCGCGTCCGCGGTGTGCAGGCCCATGAACGCGTCGTACGCCGGGAAGTACGCACCGCCCAGCGTGATCAGTGAGATGCCGGGTTCCTTCGCGAGCGTGGTGATGGCCGGGAGCGAGTTGGTGATCACGGTCAGCGGGGTGTGCTCGGTGGCCTGGTGCGCGAGGAGCAGGCAGGTCGTGCTGTCGTCGAGCAGCACCGTCTGGCCCGGCACGAGCAGCGTCGCGGCGGCCCGCGCGAGCAACTGCTTCGTCTGCGCCATGGTGGCCATCCGCTCCGCGACGCTGCCGTGGAACTGCGCCGACGGAAGGCCGGTCGCGCCCCCTCGTACCTTCCGCAGCCACCCCTGCGCCTGAAGGGCGTCCAGATCGCGGTGCGCGGTCATCAGGCTGACGCGGAACTCCTCGGCGAGGTCCGCAGTCCGTACGAAGCCGCGGCCGATGACGGCCTCACGCATCAGCCGCCGCCGCTCCTCCTGGGCCTCGATCCGGTCCATCGCGGTGCTCCCTCCGGTGTCCGTGCCCTGATCCGCGGGCGGCACGTGTGTGAACTCGCCGCGTTATGTTCGCACGGATTTAACGCGCCTCTCGCGAGGAGCGCGGCGTCCGGGAGCGGCTCAGGTCCGACGCAACACGGCAGGTCGCCGCCCCGATGGGAAGATTCAGGCCGCCATTGACTCGCCTTTCCGGCCAGCTGTTCCATCACCTCGTCCGTCCCTCCTGCCCCCGCCGCAGAAAGGGGAGAGTCGATGATGACTTCTCTGCCCCCTCCTCCGCGTTCACTGATCACACGCCTGGGCATTCCGCCGACCCTCGCCTGGGGCTACCTCGGGCTGCTCCTCTTCATGATCGGAGACGGGGTCGAGTCCGGCTATCTCTCGCCGTACCTGATCGACGAGGGAATCTCGCAGCCCCGGGTCGCCCTGCTGTTCACCGTGTACGGCGCAGCCGCGGCCGTCGCCGCCTGGCTCTCCGGAGTGCTTTCCGACCTCTGGGGCCCGCGCCGCGTCATGTGGACCGGTCTGGCCATCTGGGGCGTCTTCCAGCTCCTCTTCCTCGTCCTGGCCATCCCCATGACCAGCTATCCGCTGATGATGCTCGGGTACGGACTTCGCGGCCTCGGCTATCCGTTGTTCGCCTACGGGTTCCTCGTCTGGATCGCCTCCGTGGCGCCGCGCGCCCGGCTCGGCACGGCCATGGGCTGGTTCTGGTTCGCCTTCACCGGCGGCCTGCCCACCCTCGGCTCGCTGGTCGCCAGCGGACTCATACCGCAGATCGGCGCGTACGCCACGCTGTGGTCCGCGCTTGCGCTGGTGGCCGCGGGCGGTCTGATCGCCCTTCTGCTCGTCCGTGACGACCGGGGCGGGAAGCAGTCGCGGGGTGAGGGCGAGGGGCCGGTGGCCACCCTCGTCGGCAGCGTCACGGTCCTGTGGCGCAACCCCCGGGTCGGCGCGGGCTCGCTCGCCCGGGTCATCAACACGGCCTCGCAGTTCGGCTTCTTCGTCATCATGCCGATCCACTTCACGAAGACGGTCGGCTTCAGCCTCACCGATTGGCTGCACCTGCTCAGCGCGATGTTCGCGACGAACATCTTCGCCAACCTGCTCTTCGGCGTGGTGGGCGACCGTTTCGGCTGGCGCAGGACCATCGCCTGGTTCGGAGGCGCCGGCTGCACCGTCAGCACGCTGGTGCTCTTCTACGTCCCGAACGCGGCGGGCGACAACTTCCCGCTCGCGCTGCTGGCCGCCGCCTTCTACGGCGCTACGCTGGCCGGATATGTACCGCTTTCGGCACTGGTGCCCTCGCTGGAACCGCGGCACAAGGGACAGGCGCTCTCCGCGCTCAACCTGGGTGCGGGAGCCAGCACCTTCGTCGGCCCGGCGGTCGTCGCCGTCTTCGTCGGGCCGCTCGGCGTCACAGGGGTGGTCTGGATTTTCGCGGGGATGCATGCGGTGAGCACCGTGCTCGCGCTCTTCCTGAAGCTGCCGGACGACACGGGCGCGGCGGAAACGGCGAGTGCCTCGCCGGACGCCGCGCCCGCCACCGCCTCGGCCCCGGCGTGAAAGGAGCCACCTGATGTCCGTACTGACCATTGACGTGGGCACCACGATGATCAAGTCGGTCGTCTTCGACGACCAGGGCGAGGAGATCGCGGTCGCCCGGCTCGCCACCGAGGTCCTGCGGCCCCACCCCGGCTGGGCGGAACAGGACATGGACGCCGTCTGGAACGCCGTCGTCCACACCGTCCGCAGCGTGCTCTCCGGCCTCGCCGACCCCGTCTGGCTGGTGTCCTTCACCGCCCAGGGCGACGGCGCCTGGCTCGTCGACGAGGACGGCCGCCCCACAGGACCCGCGATCCTGTGGTCCGACGGCCGGGCCGGGGACCTGCTCACCACCTGGCAGCGCGAAGGCGTTCTCGAAGCCGCCTTCCGCCGCAACGGTTCGCTGACCTGCGCCGGCATGCCCAACGCCCTCTTCAGCTGGCTCGCGGCCCACGACCCGGACCGCCTCGCACGCTCCACCACCTCGCTCACCGCGGCGGGTTGGCTCTTCCTGCGCCTCACCGGTGTCCGCGCCTGCGACGAATCCGACGCCTCCGCCCCGTTCCTGGACCACACCACCGGGGACTACGACCCGCGGATCCTCGACCTGTTCGGCCTGAGCGCGTACCACCGGCTCCTGCCGACCGTCCTCGGGGAGTCGGAGCGGATCGCCGAGATCACCGGCGATGCCGCGGGACAACTGGGGCTGCCCGCCGGTCTTCCGGTCGTGATGTCCCCGTACGACATCGCCGCCACCGCCCGCGGCGTCGGCGTGGTCAACCCCGGCCAGGCGTGCAGCATCCTGGGCACCACCCTGTGCACGGAGATCGTCCGCACGGACGTGGACACCAGCGGCGAACCCTCCGGCATCAACATCGCCTACCGCGGCCGCGAGCGGATCCTTCGCGCCTTCCCGACCCTCAACGGCGCCGAGGTGCTCGGCTGGGCCGCGCAGACGCTGGGTCTCTCCGGGCCGCCGGAGTTGGCACGCCTTGCCTTCGAATCGGAGCCCGGCGCCCGCGGGTTGCTGTTCCTGCCCTACCTCTCCCCGGCCGGCGAACGCGCGCCGTTCCTCGACCCACAGGCCCGCGGCTCCTTCTGGGGTCTTTCCCTGGAGCACTCGCGCGCCGACCTGGCCCGCGCCGTGTTCGACGGGCTCTCCCTCGTCCTGCGCGACTCGCTGGCCGCGGCCCGTACGGACGTCAGCGAGCTGCGGCTGTGCGGCGGCGGCGCCAACAGTGATGCGTGGTGCGCGCTGATCGCCGATGCGACGGGTGTGCCGACCGCCCGCTCCGGCGACACCGAACTGGGCGCCAAGGGCGCCTTCCTCACCGGCCTCGTCCGCTCCGGCGCCGAGAGCAGCATGCACACCGCCGCGGCCAAGTACGTCCGGATGCAAAGCAGTTGGGAACCAGACCCGGAGCGCGCACAGTTCTACGCCGCCCTGTACGAGGACTTCATCGGCCGGCGGACCATCGCCCGCGAGGCAGGCTGGCGGGGCGGCGCGGTATGGCGGGGGAGCCGTGCCCCGGGGCCGGACGCGACCGCCCATCACGGCGAAAGCACCGCCACCGACCCGGGAGACATCTGTGCCTGACATCCATCGCGCCGACCACGCGCCCCTCGACGGGATCTGGCTCGGCCTCGACCTCGGCACCCAGAGCGCCCGTTGCGTCGCCGTCGACGGCACCGGGCAGCTCATCGGCGCCGCGTCGCGGCCGCTGACAAGCCACCGGGACGGCGTACGCCACGAGCAGGACCCCGAGCAGTGGTGGACCGCACTGGCCGCCGCCTGCCGCGAGGCCCTGGGCGGACTCGACGCGCGAAGGATCCGCGGGCTCGCGATCGACGGAACCTCCGGGACGATCCTGCTCGCCGACGCCACCGGCCGCCCGCTCACCCCCGGCCTGATGTACGACGACGGGCGCGCCGCCGACCAGGCGGCGACCGTCAACGAGGCGGGTGGAGAGGTCTGGCGGGAGCTCGGCTACCGCAGCATGCAGCCGTCCTGGGCGCTGCCGAAGCTGCACTGGCTCCTGGACCAGGACGCCACACCGGCCGCAGCGGGGACCCGGCTCCTTCACCAGGTCGACCTGATCACCTGGCGTCTCGCCGGACATCAGGTCGCCGCCGACGCAAGCCATGCCCTCAAGACCGGCTACCACCTGATCGAGGAGCGCTGGCCGCACAAGGTCATGGCCGAACTCGGCGCCCCCGAAGGCCTGTTGCCCGACGTCGTACGCCCCGGCAGCGTGCTCGGCACCGTCTGCGCCGACGCCGCGGAAGCCACCGGCATCCCCGAGGGCACCGCCCTCGTCGCCGGAATGACGGACGGCTGCGCCGCCCAGATCGGCGCCGGAGCCCTGGAACCCGGGGCCTGGAACTCGGTGCTCGGCACCACCCTCGTACTCAAGGGCACCAGCACGCACCTGGTCCGCGACCCGGCGGGCGTCGTGTACTGCCACCGCGGACCGGGCGACAGCTGGCTGCCCGGCGGCGCGTCCAGCAGCGGCGCGGGCGCCGTCGCCCGGCACTTCCACGGCGAGAACCTGGACGACCTCACCGAACAGGCCGCCGCGCTCGACCCGGACGCGGTCGCCTACCCCCTGGTCTCCACCGGCGGCGAACGCTTCCCCTTCCGAGCCCCGGAAGCCGAACCCTTCATCCTCGGCGAGACCCCCACCCGCGCCGCCGAGTTCCACGCCTACCTCCTAGGCGTCGCCTGCCTGGAACGGCTCTGCCTCGACTATCTCGACCACCTCGGCGCACCGGTGGACGGACCGCTCACCCTCACCGGCGGAGGCGCCCGCAACCGCTACTGGTGCAGGCTGCGCGCCGAGGTCCTCGGGCGTCCGGTACGCCTTCCGGAACAGGCCGAGGGCGCCATCGGCATGGCCGTGCTCGCCGCCACCTCCTGCGGCGCGAGCCTCCAGGAGGCGGCCGCCGCCATGGTCCGGATCGGCGAGGAGATCCACCCGTCGCCCGCCCGCACCGCCCGCTACCTCCCCGTCTACCTCCGCTTCATCGACGAACTCACCCGCCGTGGCTGGCTCGACCAGACCGTGGCCGACCACGCCCGCAGGAGGGCAGCGCAGTGACCGACTTCATCCTCGTACGCCATGGCGAAACCGTCTGGCACGCGGAGAACCGCTACGCGGGACGCACCGACGTACCCCTCACCGAGCACGGGCCCGCGCAGGCCGCCGCTCTCGCCGTGTGGGCCCGCGCCGCGGAGCTCACGGCCGTCTGGAGCTCCCCGCTCTCCCGCGCCCGGCTCACCGCCGCACCCGCCGCCGACGCCTGCGGCCTCACCCCGCGCGTCGACGAGCGTCTCTGCGAACTCGACTTCGGCCAGGGCGACGGCCTGACCAGGGACGAGATGCGCGAGCGCTTCCCGGAGCGGCTCGCGGCCTTCCTCGACGACCCGGTGGAGCACCATCTGCCCGGCGGCGAGGACCCGCGCAAGGCCGCCGCGCGCGCCGCCGAATGCCTGGCCGACATCGCCCGCGAACAGCCACGCGGCAGGGTCCTCCTCGTCGCCCACTCCACGCTCGTCCGGGTCCTGCTCTGCCAACTCCTCGGCATCCCGCTCTCCGACTACCGCCGGGTCTTCCCCCAACTGCTCAACGGGGCCCTCACGGAAATCCGCGTCGAGGACGGGCAGACCGCACTGCTGCGACTCAACACCCCCGCGACGACCGAGACCCCCGACTTCCGCTGACCGGCCACCCGCCTGCCCGCACCGCCTTTCAGGAGACACCACCCATGAGCACCACCGTCCTCGCCGCCGGCAACCACTTCATCCGCCCGAGCCTGTTCACCGAGGCCGTGCGTGGCGCCGCAGGGGAGCTGCCGCTGGACGTCCGCGAACTCCAATTCCCCTGGCCGCACACGCCGTTCGGCCCGGTCGCCGAGGTCATCGAGGCATCCGGCAGCGAGGAGGAGATGATCGAGGCGCTGCGGGGCGTGCAGATCTGTGTCACCGAGCACGGCCCGCTCACCGAGCGCATCCTCGCCAACTGCCCCGACCTGAAGCTGTTCTGCACCAGCCGCGGCGGCCCGGTCAACGCCAACCTCGAAGCCGCGACCCGGCACGGAGTGGCGGTCTGCTACGCCCCCGGCCGCAACGCCACCGCCACCGCGGAACACACCCTCACCCTGCTGCTCGCCGCCGCACGCGGCGTCGGCGACACCCACACCGACCTGCGCGACGGCACCTGGCGCGGCGACTACTACGACTACGACAACTGCGGCATCGAGATCGACGGCGCGACCGTCGGCCTGATCGGCTACGGCGCCATCGGCAGCCGCGTCGCCAAGGTCCTGCGCGCCATGGGCGCCGAGGTCCTGGTGCACGACCCGTACGTACGGCCCGACGCGCTGACGGGCGTCGCCGAACAGGTCTCCCTCGCCGAACTGCTCCGCCGCTCGCGCATCGTCTCCCTGCACGCCCGGGTCACCGACGAGACCAAGGGAATGATCGGCCGCGCACAGATCGCCGCGATGCCCCGCGGATCGATCATCGTCAACTGCGCCCGCGGCGCGCTGCTCGACTACGAGGCGGTCTGCGACGCCCTGGAGTCGGGTCACCTCTCCGGAGCGGGCTTCGACGTGTTCCCCGAGGAGCCCCTTCCCGCCGACTCCCGTCTCCTCACCGCTCCCGGCGTCGTCCTCACCCCGCACATCGCGGGCGGCAGCCGGCAGGTCGCGCACAAGGCCGCGAACATCGTGGCCGGTGAGGTCGGCCGTTTCCTGCGCGGCGAGCCCTTGGAGCACTGCGCCAACCCCGAGGTGTTCAAGACGGGTTGAGGCCGGACCGGGCGGCGTAGCCTGCGGTCAGGAGGTGGTTGTATGCGCGAGGCATCCACATCGGGGCACCCGATGGGGGCCGACCCGGGGCTCTTCGGGCCCTCGTCCGTGACCTGGCAGATGCACGGCGACCCGATGATGTGGGTCGCCGGGGTCCGCGCCCTGTACCTACAGGCCCTGCACCCGCGCGCGGTCCGCGGCGTCATGCAGAACTCCGACTTCAGGAAAGACGCATGGGGCCGCCTCATGCGTACCGCGAACTTCGTGGGCACCACCACATACGGCACCACCGAGGTCGCCGAGCACGCTGGCGCCCGTGTGCGGAAGATCCACACGATGCTCAAGGCCACCGATCCCGACACGGGGGAGCGGTACGGCGTCGACGAACCCGAGCTGCTGCTCTGGGTGCACTGCGCCGAGATCGACTCCTATCTGCACGTCGCACGCCGGTCGGGGTTCCGCCTGACCGACGACCTCGCCGACCGATACGTCGCCGAGCACCGGGAGAGCGCCCGCCTGGTCGGCCTCGACCCCGCCGACGTACCGGCGTCGACCGCCGAACTCGCCGCGTACTTCGAGCGCGTGCGGCCCGAACTCGCCGCGGGGCCCGAGGCGCGCGACGTCGACGACTTCCTCCGACGTCCGCCGACCCACCCGCTGTTGATCCCGGCGCGCGCCCTGCTGTGGCGGCGCGTGGCGAATCTGGCGTACGCCTCGCTGCCGCCGTACGCCCACGAGCTGTACGGCAGGACGGCCCCGCCGCCCGCCACCGTGACCCGGCGGCTCGTCACCACAGGCACCATCCTGCGCACCATTCCCGCCCGGCTACGCTGGCAACTTCCCCCGAAGCACATTCTGCGCGCCATGGCCAGGCTCGGGCCCGGCGCCCGGCCTGCCCCGTACAAACTCGACAGGCGGGCAGCCATACTGGACGGGCCGGGGAGGGCGAAGCGAGGCAACGGGGGCGGCGGCGGGAGATGGCGGACACCAGGCTGATCCAGGGCCGGTACCGGCTACTGGACCTGATCGGGCGCGGCGGCATGGGCGAGGTGTGGCGGGCGCGCGACGAATCGCTGGGGCGCCACGTCGCCGTGAAGTGCCTCAAGCCACTGGGGCACCAGCACGACCAGTCCTTCACGCGCGTGCTGCGTGAACGGTTCCGGCGCGAGGCACGCGTCGCGGCGGCGCTGCAGCACCGCGGCGTCACCGTCGTCCATGACTTCGGGGAGCACGACGGCGTCCTGTATCTGGTCATGGAGCTGCTGGAAGGACGCAACCTCAGCCAGCTCCTGGAGGACAACAAACAGCATCCGCTGCCGGTCGCGGACGTCGTGGAGATCGCCGACCAGGTCTCGTCCGCGCTCGCGTACACCCACGAACAGGGCATCGTGCACCGGGACCTGAAGCCCGCGAACATCATGCGCCTCACGGACGGCACGGTGAAGATCTGCGACTTCGGGATCGCCCGGCTCGGCCACGACATCGGCTTCACCTCGCGCCTGACCGGCACGGGCATAGCGATGGGCACACCGCACTACATGTCGCCCGAGCAGATCAGCGGCACCCAGGTCGACCAGCGCAGCGACCTCTACTCCTTCGGGTGCGTCCTCTACGAGATCGCCACCGGGGCGCCGCCGTTCGACCTGGAGGACGCCTGGGCCGTGCTCGTCGGCCACCGCGACACGGCGCCCGAGCCGCCGCGCAGCCACCGCGACGAGCTGCCCGAGTACTTCGAGAAGATCATCCTCGACCTGCTCGCCAAGGAACCCGACAAGCGGCCCGCTGATGCGCGCGAGCTGGGGCGCCGCATCCTCACAGGGCGCACGGTCCCCACGTACGTCCCGACCGTCGTCACCCCGCCGGTGCGCCGCCCGGAGCAGCCGCCGTCGCGCGAGCCGCGGCTGCCGTCGTGGACCCGCGGCATGACGACCGGGCACAAGGCGAACGGCACCTCCGAACTGCGGACGACGCCGCCCGACGCGGCGGCGGGCCTGACCGGCGAGTGGATCCCGCGCACCGACGCCCGCCGAGCCGCGACGCCGCGGCAGCCCGAACGCCCCACGCCGTCACCGGAAGTGGTCGCCACCCTCGTCAGCCGGCACAACGCGGGCCTGAGCCTGGGGCGCCTCGGCCGCTGGGCCGAGGCGGGCGAGGTGCACCGCGCGGTGGCCGCCGAGCGGGAGCACGCCCTCGGCCCCGAGCACCCGGACACGCTGGCGAGCCGCTACGAAGTGGGCTTCACGCTCAGCCGCACCGGACGGGCGGCCGACGCCCTGCGGGAGTACGGCCGCGTCGCCCAGGGCAGGGAGCGCTCCCTCGGCCCCGAGCACCCGGACACGCTGGCCGCCCGGCAGGAAATGGCGTACGTCATGGGGCAGTTGGGGCGGCACTTCGAGGCGCACCAGATGTACACGTCGGTCCTGGCCGTGCGGGAGCGGGCCGCGGGCGCCGACCACCCCGACACCCTGCGCTGCCGGCACAACCTCGCGTACAACCTCAGCAGACTCGGCCGCCTGGAGGACTCCTACCAACTGGCGCGCGAGGTCGCGACGGCCCGCGCGCGCGTCCTCGGCGCCACGCACCCCGACACCCTCGTCACCCGCTACGAAGTCGCCTACGCCCTTGGCCAGTTGGGCCGCTGGCCCGAGGCGCTCCAGACGTACCGCGAGGTCGCCGACGCACGCGTGCGGGCGCTCGGCGCCGATCACCCCGACACCCTCGCCGCCCGCTACGAGGTGGGCATCAGCCTCGGCAGGCTCGGCCGCAGCGGCGAGGCCCTTGAGCTGTACCGCGACCTGATCGACGACCGCACCCGCGTGAACGGCCCCGCCGACCCCGAGACCCTGCGCGCCCGGCACGGCCTCGGCGTCAACCTCGGCCGTCAGAGCCGCTGGGAGGAAGCCCTGGCCGAGGCCCGGGACGTCTGCGCGATCCGCGAGCGCGTCCTCGGCGGCGACCACCCGGACACCCTGGTCAGCCGCCGCGAGGTGGCCGTGGGCCTCGGCTGGCTCGGCCGCTGGGCCGACGCCCTCACCGAGTACCGCAGGGTCGCTGCCGCGCGTGAGCAGGTACTCGGCGTCGACCATCCCGACGCCCTCGCCAGCCGCAATGACGAGGCGCACTGCCTGGAGCAGCTGGGTCGTGGCACCGAGGCGGTCGAGCTCTACCGGCGGGTGGCGGCGCTGCGCCAGCAGCGGGCGTCGGGAGGGCACTAGGCAGCGCCCCGAAGGGGCGCGGGGCTGTTACATATGCGGCTCCGCCGCGTGCGCGCGACCAGCCACGACGCGACCGCAGGAGTCAGCCGAGGTGAGTCGACGGTCACGCCGCGTCGTGCGCGAACGTGTTACCAAGGGCTATGCCTCCTCGCGATCGATACGACGCCGTCATCGTCGGCGGTGGTCACAACGGACTCGTGGCCGCCGCCTATCTCGCCCGCGCCGGACGCTCCGTCCTGCTCCTGGAGCGGCTCTCAGGCACCGGCGGCGCCGCCGTGTCCAGCCGGCCCTTCGCCGGGGTGGACGCCAGGCTCTCGCGCTACTCGTACCTGGTCAGCCTGCTGCCGCGGAAGATCGTCCGGGACCTCGACCTGGACTTCCGGGTGCGCACCCGCACCGTCTCCTCCTACACACCGACCGAGCGCGACGGGCATCCTGCCGGGTTGCTCGTCGGCGGGGGCGACGCGCGGACCAGGGACGCGTTCGAGCGGCTCACCGGCGGCCCGCGGGAGTACGAGGCGTGGCAGGAGTTCTACGCCATGACCGGGCAGGTCGCCAAGGAGGTGTTTCCCACGCTCACCGAGCCCCTGCCCTCCCGGGAGGAGCTGCGTGAGCGGGTCGGTGACGAAGCCGCCTGGCGGGCGCTCTTCGAGGAGCCCATCGGCGCCGCCATCGAGGAGCGGTTCGCCGACGACCTGGTGCGTGGTGTCGTCCTCACCGACGCCCTCATCGGGACGTTCGCCGACGCCCACGACCCGTCCCTGCGCCAGAACCGCTGCTTCCTCTACCACGTCATCGGAGGCGGCACCGGCGACTGGAACGTGCCCGTCGGCGGCATGGGCGCGCTCACCGGCGCCCTCGCGGCAGCGGCCAGAGCGGCGGGCGCCGAGCTCGCCACGGACCACGAGGTCACCCGCATCGAGTCGGACGGACAGACCGCCGAGGTCACGTACCGCTCACCCGAGCGCGAGGCCACCGTCGCCGCACGGCACGTCCTGGTCAACGCCTCACCGCAGGAGCTGGCCGCCCTCGTCGGCGACACGGCGCCCGCCCCGGCCGAGGGCGCCCAGCTCAAGGTCAACATGCTGCTCGATCGGCTGCCGAGGCTGCGCGACACCTCGGTCGACCCGCACGAGGCCTTCGCAGGGACCTTCCACATCGGGGAGGGATACGGCGAGTTGGCGACCGCGTACGCCCAGGCCGCGGCCGGTGAGCTGCCCGCCGCGCCGCCGTCCGAGATCTACTGCCACTCCCTGACCGACCCCAGCATCCTCGCCCCCGAACTCGTGGAGCGCGGCTGTCAGACCCTCACCCTCTTCGGGCTGCACACGCCCGCCCGCCTCTTCGCCCACGACAACGACGCCGTACGGGCCGAACTCCTGAAGTCGACCCTGGCGCAGCTGGACGCGCACCTGGCCGAGCCGCTCGCCGACTGCCTGGCCACCGACGCCGACGGCCGCCCCTGCATCGAGGCCAAGACCCCGCTCGACCTGGAACGCGACCTGCGCCTGCCCGGCGGCAACATCTTCCACCGCGACCTCGCCTTCCCCTACGCCCAGGACGGCACAGGCCGCTGGGGCGTGGAGACGCGGCACGCGAACGTCCTGCTGTGCGGGGCGGGAGCCGTGCGCGGCGGCGGGGTCAGCGGCATCCCCGGGCACAACGCGGCGATGGCAGCGCTGGGGGAGTAGTAGGGCGCCGCTTGTGGCGGTGGGCCGGCCGACTCCCGGCCTGTCCTCAGTCGGCCGAAGGGGCCCAGCCCACGGCCTCGATGCGGGCCGAGTCGGCGGGCCGCGCCTCGTCGAAGGCCGTGCGGCCGCCGTCCTCGACCCGCAGCTCGTCGGCGTACGCACCGCGCCCCACGTAGAGCTGGTCCGTCGTGTACCGCCAGCGCAGCCGCACCCGCTCGCCCCGCAGGTCCGGGAGGTCCGCGGTCAGCCGGTGCCAGACGCGTCCCGACCAGCCGGAGGCCGTGCCGTCGGGGTGTTGCCGAGGGTCCGACCCCTTGCGCTCCGTGGTGAACGGCACCGGCTGCCATGTCGCACCGTCGTCGCGCGAGGCCTCGAGGCGCAGCAGGTCCGAGCCCGGCTCGGTGTCCCACCACAGCGCGCACCGCAGCCTCGCCCGGTCCGTGGTGAGGGTGAGCGGCGGCAGGGTCAGCGTGGCCGATGCCGCGCTCGCCATGCCGGAGAACCAAGCGGTGCGCCCGCGTGCGGGACGTACCGGAACGGCGCGTGCCATGCGGTTGGCCGCCGCCACCCTGGGGGCCGAGCCGGAGCGCCAACTGCGCACCGGGTGCACCGAGTTGCCGAGCACGACGAGGAAGGAGTCGGTGGTGGGGTCGAGGACGAGGGAGGTGCCGGTGAACCCCGTGTGGCCCGCGGTGCGCGGTGTGGCCATCGCACCCATGTACCAGTGCTGGTAGAGCTCGAAGCCCAGGCCGTGCTCGTCGCCGGGGAAATCGGTGTTGAAGTCGGTGAACATCAGCTTCACGGACTCGGCGGAGAGGATGCGGGAGCGGCCGTAGACCCCGCCGTTGAGCAGTGTGCGGCCGAGGATCGCGAGGTCCCAGGCGCAGGAGAAGACGCCCGCGTGCCCGGCGACCCCGCCGAAGCCGAAGGCGTTCTCGTCGTGCACCTCGCCCCACACCATGCCGCGGTCGAGACCCGACCAGGGCAGGCGGGCGTCCTCGGTGGCGGCGATCTTCGGCTGCCAGGATGCGGGCGGGTTGTAGCGAGTGCGGTGCATCCCGAGTGGAGCGGTGATCTCGTCGTGGAGCAGTGCGTCCAGACGGCGACCGGTGATCTCTTCGAGGACCAGCTGGAGCGAGATCAGGTTCAGGTCCGAGTAGAGGTACTTGGTGCCGGGCGGGTTGAGAGGAGCCTCGTTCCAGATGAGCCGCAGTTGCCCCTCGCGCGTGGGTTCCTTGAAGAGGGGGATCCAGGCGCGGAAACCCGAGGTGTGGGTGAGGAGCTGGCGAATGGTGATGTCCTGCTTGCCAGCGCCCCCGAAATCCGGGAGGTACGAGGCGACTTTCCCCTCCAGCTCCAGCTTTCCCCGCTCGATCTGCTGCACCGCCAGCAGCGAGGTGAACAGCTTGGAGACGGAGGCGAGATCGAAGACCGTGTCCTCGGCCATCGCGATCTGCCGGTCGGCCGGCAGCTCGACGCCGGTGTCGGTCTTCTCGTCGTACGCCGCGTAGCGCACCGCCTTGCCGATGGGCTGGTGCAGGGCGACCGTGCCGCCGCGGCCCGCGAGCAGGACGGCTCCCGCGTACCAGGGGTGCTTGGGGGAGGGGCCGAGGAACTGCTCGGCGTCGGCCACCAGTTGCCGCAGATGCCCGGCGAGCAGCCCGGCGCGCTCGGGGGTGCCGGGCCGCAGTGTCGGACGCCCGCCGCCGGTCGCGGACCCCGCCGCCGCGGCGGGACCCGCGGGGAACGGCACCAGTGCCAGCGCCCCACCCAACGCCGCCACCCGCACGCCCAGTTGGCGTCGGCTGAGACCGCCATCCGATCTGTCCGCCGCCCCGTTGCCCTCGGCCATGACCGTGCCCCCTCCTGAAACTCTCCTGAACTGAAATTATCTTTCGGGATCACAAGAGACTGCTGAAACTTTCATGTCAGTGCCCGGCCCTGTCAACCGCGGGCACCCGGCAAAGATCTGACACTGCATCAGAAAATCTCTTCCGTCGTCCGGGCGGCTGCGGCATCCTGCGCCCATGCAGACAGATCTGAGCAGGAAACTGGGGATCGAGCACGCCATCTTCGGCTTCACGCCCTTCCCCGCGGTGGCGGCCGCCATCAGCAGAGCGGGCGGGTTCGGTGTGCTCGGCGCGGTCCGCTACACGGCGCCCGACGAGCTGGCCCGGGATCTCGACTGGATGCAGGAGCATGTCGACGACCGGCCCTACGGACTCGATGTCGTGATGCCCGCGAAGAAGGTCGAGGGGGTCAGCGAGGCCGAGGTCGAGGCGATGATCCCCGAGGGACACCGGCAGTTCGTCAAGGACACCCTCGGCAAGTACGGCGTACCCGAACTCGCCGAAGGGGAGGCCTCCGGCTGGCGCATCACCGGGTGGATGGAGCAGGTCGCCCGCAATCAGCTCGACGTCGCCTTCGACTATCCGATCAAGCTGCTCGCCAACGCGCTGGGCTCACCGCCCGCCGACGTCATCCAGCGCGCGCACGACAACGACGTACTCGTCGCCGCCCTGGCGGGCAGCGCCCGGCACGCGCGCAAGCACGCGGAAGCGGGCATCGACATCGTCGTCGCGCAGGGCTACGAGGCGGGCGGCCACACCGGTGAGATCGCCTCCATGGTCCTGACACCCGAAGCCGTCGAGGCCG
The DNA here is from genome assembly GCF_039533825.1 of Streptomyces rectiviolaceus. NCBI lineage: Bacteria > Bacillati > Actinomycetota > Actinomycetes > Kitasatosporales > Streptomycetaceae > Streptomyces > Streptomyces rectiviolaceus. Next base: position 18,665 of record NZ_BAAAUG010000045.1, on the reverse strand, counting down.
TCGCGCCGCTGCCGGTGCTCGCGGCGGGCGGCATCGGCAGCGGGGAGCAGATCGCGGCGGCGTTCGCGCTCGGCGCGCAGGGCGTGTGGCTCGGCTCCCTCTGGCTCACCACGACGGAGGCCGACCTCCACTCGCAGGCGCTCACCGCGAAGCTCCTTGCGGCGGGATCGGGCGACACGGTCCGCTCGCGCGCCCTTACGGGCAAGCCCGCACGCCAGTTGCGCACCGAATGGACCGAAGCCTGGGACGACCCGGACGGACCCGGCACGCTGCCCATGCCGCTGCAGGGGCTCCTGGTCGCCGAGGCGGTCTCGCGGATCCAGAAGCACGAGGTCCAGGCGCTGCTCGGCACGCCCGTCGGGCAGATCGTCGGCCGGATGAACAGCGAACGCAGCGTCCAGGCCGTCTTCGACGACCTGACCCGCGGTTTCGAGCGCGCCATCGACCGCGTGAACCGCATCGCCGGACGCGGCTGACCAGACGAGACGACGGAGGAGAGGCCTTTATGAGCAGCATGCCGGGCAGCACGCCCCCCAACGGCTTCTGGGCGCAGGCCGAGGCCGACCCGGACCGCACGGTCCTGACCGCGCCCGACGGCGAGGAGTGGACCGCGCGGCGCCTGCACGCGGCGACCAACCAACTCGTCCACGGGCTGCGCGCCGCGGGCCTGGAGCGCGGCGACGCCTTCGCCGTCGTGCTGCCCAACGGCGTCGAGTTCCTCACCGCGTACCTGGCGGCCTCGCAGGCCGGTCTCTACCTCGTCCCGGTCAACCACCACCTGGTCGGGCCCGAGATCGCCTGGATCGTCGCCGACTCCGGTGCAAAGGTGCTCATCGCGCACGAGCGGTTCGCACAGGCGGCGACCCACGCGGCCGACGAGGCGAAGCTCCCGGCCACGCACCGGTACGCCGTGGGCGACGTGCCCGGATTCCGCCCCTACCCCGAACTCCTCGCCGGGCAACCGGAGTCCACGCCGGACGAGCGCACCCTCGGCTGGGTCATGAACTACACCTCGGGCACGACGGGACGCCCGCGCGGGATCCGGCGCCCGCTGTCCGGGAAGCTCCCGGAGGAGTCCTACCTCGGCGGCTTCCTCGGCATCTTCGGGGTCAAGCCCTTCGACGGCAACGTGCACCTCGTCTGCTCGCCGCTCTACCACACCGCGGTCCTCCAGTTCGCGGGCGCCGCCCTGCACATCGGCCACCCGCTGGTCCTGATGGACAAGTGGACGCCCGAGGAGATGCTCCGCCTCATCGACACGTACAAGTGCACGCACACCCACATGGTGCCGACCCAGTTCCACCGCCTCCTCGCCCTGCCGGACGCGACGAAGGCGGCGTACGACGTGTCGTCCATGCGGCACGCCATCCACGGCGCCGCGCCCTGCCCCGACCACGTCAAGCGGGCGATGATCGAGTGGTGGGGCGAGTGCGTCGAGGAGTACTACGCGGCCAGCGAGGGCGGCGGCGCCTTCGCCACGGCGCAGGACTGGCTCAAGCGACCCGGCACCGTCGGCAAGGCATGGCCCATCAGCGAACTGGCCGTCTTCGACGACGACGGCAACCGGCTGCCGCCCGGTGAACTCGGCACCGTCTACATGAAGATGAGCACCGGCGGATTCTCGTACCACAAGGACGAGTCCAAGACGAAGAAGAACCGCATCGGCGACTTCTTCACGGTCGGCGACCTCGGCCTCCTCGACGAGGACGGCTACCTCTACCTCCGCGACCGCAAGATCGACATGATCATCTCGGGCGGGGTCAACATCTACCCCGCGGAGATCGAGTCGGCGCTGCTCACCCACCCCGCCGTCGCGGACGCCGCCGCGTTCGGCATTCCGCACGACGAGTGGGGCGAGCAGGTCAAGGCGGTCGTGGAGGTGGCGGATGGCCACACGGCGGGAGACGCGCTGGCCACCGAAATCCTCGACCACTGCGAGCGCCAACTGGCGGGCTACAAACGCCCGAAGAGCGTCGACTTCATAGAGGCCATGCCACGCGACCCGAACGGCAAGCTCTACAAACGACGGCTGCGAGAGCCGTACTGGGAGGGCAGGGAGCGCACGGTCTAAGGGTCACGCTCGCCGCGTACGAGGACGGACTCGCCGACGACTGACTCGCTCCGCACAGCGCGGAGCCGGGCCACACCGCGTCGGCTTCAACACGGCGTGACCCGGCCCCGGTTGGTGCGGCGCTGCCTCAGCGGCGCGGTCTCAGCGGTGCTCGCGCACCTTGACCACCTTCAGCTTCGGATCGCTCATGATGTCCTTCTCGCAGAATCGCGACGTCACCCAGCGCTCATCGGCGTACAGCCGCGTCTGATCGCTGTAGTGCGGCGAGTTGGGGTTGGACGACTGCGAGTAGGTGAGGAGCGTGCGCGCCTTCGGGCAGCGGCCCTTGTCCCAGCCGACCGCCTGGATGTGACTCGAACCGTGCGCGACCTCCGTGTAGCCGCCGCCCTTCGCGTCCCAGACCGGCTCGACCTTGTTCCACACGCCGATCGACTCCGTACCGCCATGGATCGGCAGCCGCTCCGAGCCGCGTACGACGAACTGGTTCTCGCCCAGCGGCGCGTCGGGCGCGATGCCCGCCCCGCTCAGCTCGGCCACCGCGTCGGCGAGCGCGGTCGCGAAGCCCGGCGCGTCCGTGTTGAGGGTGTTCGGGGTGCGCACGGGATCGGCGGCGGAGAACGGCACCTTCCACAGCTGGGCGCTCGGCACCGCGGCGACGAGCTTGCGCCAGAACCGGTCGAAGAGCAGCGCGCCCTTGCTGCCCGTGTTCATGCCGTGGTCCCAGGCCTTGAGGGCGTCACACGCCTTGCGTACGTCGACGGCCTTGCCGTCACTGCCTGTTGCCGTGCCCCCGGGCAGCGCGGCGCACGCACGCGCCGCGTCGTCGGCGGCCAGATCACCCGCCGGCGCACGGTTCGCGAACTGCTGCTTCTGGAGGTCCTCGACCGTCAGACCGCCTTCCTTCGCCATCGCCGCGACATCCTCGACCGCGCCGCGCGTCCGCATGGAGCGCTGCGTGCCGACCGTCCCGAAGATCCGCTCGTAGCCCGTGATCGGCTGGTCGGCGTTGGTGAGCCAGGCGCTGTCGTTGGAATTCTCGGCGTACGGGGCGTCCTTGAGTGTGGGCATCTTCGACGGGCCGAAGACGCCGGGCTGGACGGCGTCCTTGTCCGAGCCGATCGCGCAGTCACCGCGCGAGCCGTCGAGCACCGCGACACCCGACGCCGGATACGTCACCTTGCCCAGGTCCGTGGAGCAGCGCCCTGCCAGGTCGTCGGTGATGCGGGGCAGCACCTGCGACTGACTGAGCAGTGAGTGGCCCTTCCGGTCGGCGGCGACGGTGTTGACCCACGGCAGGCCCTGGGTGTCGCGCAGCGCCTTCAGAATGCCGTCGGTGGAGCGGGCCTTGCCGAACCCGAGGTCGGTGTCGCTGCCGCGCATGTTCGTGGCGTTGGGGTCGTTCAGGGCGTACGCCGTCTTCGCCGACCACGGCAGCGGGAGCTGGGCACCGAGGCCGGTGGTGACCGGACCGTACCGGGTCCACCACTGCGTGCGGGTCACCGGAGCGCCGTCCTTCACCGGCACCTCGACCGTCCGCTTCGTCATCTTCTCCCGCTTGCCGTCCACCAGATAGGTGGTCGGATCGGCCGGATCCAGCGTGAGTTGATGCAGATTGAGGGTCACACCGGTCGCCACCGTGTGGCTCCACGCCACATCGCCGTTGAAGCCTATGTTGACCACGCTCGTGCCGAGCAGCGAACTGCCCGAGACGTTCAGCTCGCCGGGGATGGTCTGCTGCGACTGCCAGAAGCGGCGCCCGCCCTGCCAGGGATAGTGCGGATTGCCGAGCAGCAGGCCCTTGCCGTTCGCGGTGGTCTTCCCGCTGAACGCGACGGCGTTGGAGCCCATGACGGCGTCGTCCGCCGAGAAGAGCTTGCGCGCCGCCTTCGCGGTGCGCTCGGGATCGGGATCGGGCGCGCGGTCCTGCGCCATCGCACCCGGCGGTTTGGCGGCGGTGATGCCGTCGATGCCGCGCCCCTGACCGCCGAGGACCTGGACGGCGAAGCCCTGCCGCGCCACGTCCAGGGAGGTGATCGGGCGCAGCCACTCGGCACCCTCGCAGGCCGGGTCGGTGACGCGATTCTGCTTCAGCCAGGCGTTGTAGCCCGCGGCGAAGCCGTGCATCAGCTTCTTCGTCGTGGCGCTCGGCCCTGCCGGGGCGGGCTGCTTCAGCAGCTTCTCCACCGTGCGTGTGTCGCGGACGCCGCCGAAGTAGAGGTCGCTGGAGAGGTTCGTGGTCGCCGATGACAGCGAGCCGTCCGGCTTGCCCTCGGGGCCGAAGTGGCGTGAGCGTTCCCCGCGCAGGGTCATGTACCCCTCGGCGAGGGTGCACACCTGGTCGGCGGCCTGCGCCCAGCCCGTGCCGAAGCCGAGGTTCTCGTAGTCCTTGGCGAGGATGTGCGGAATGCCGTACTGGGTGTAGCGGACGGTCGCGGACAGACCGCCGCCCGACGGGCGGGCGTCACGCGCCTCTGCCGCGCCGGCGATGGCGCCGGACGACGGCAGGAGGGCAGCGGCGGTCAACAGGCTGATACCGAGGGCCGTCAGGCGTCTCGTGCGGGTACGCATGGTGCCTCCCAACTGCGCTGAGGGAAGGGGCGGTTGAGCGTACCAAGCGGTATGTCAGTTGATCGAGTACCGAAACGGGCCAGTTCGCGCCCGGCCCGGAGCCTTGACCGCCGAGTCCCGCACGGCACAGGATCACGCCATGACGGGTGTACGCGGCAACACGGTCGACGGGGTCCTTCGGCGGAGCGCGCGGCGCGTGCCGGGGCGAGTGGCTCTGCGCTACGGCGAGCGGGTCTGGACGTACGCGGAGTTGGACGGTGCCGTCTCGCGCGCGGCCCAGGTGCTGCGCGCCGCGGGGCTCGGCCACGGCGACCGCGTCGGTGCCTACGCCCACAACTCGGACGCCTATCTCATCGGCTTCCTGGCCTGCTCGCGGGCGGGCCTGGTCCATGTGCCGGTCAACCAGAACCTCGTCGGCGACGACCTGGCGTACATCGTGGGCCAGTCGGGCAGCTCCCTGGTCCTCGCCGACCCGGATCTGGCCGGGCGCCTTCCCGGTGACGTCCGCGTGCTCGCCCTGCGCGACGCCGACGACTCGCTGCTCGCGCGCCTCGCGGGCGCACCGGCGTACGAAGGGGAGGAGCCCGGCGCCGACGACTTGGCGCAGCTGCTCTACACCTCAGGCACAACGGCCCTCCCCAAGGGCGCCATGATGAGCCACCGGGCCCTGGTGCACGAGTACGTCAGCGCCATCACCGCCCTGGACCTCAAGGAGACGGACAAGCCCGTCCACTCGCTGCCGCTCTACCACTCGGCGCAGATGCACGTCTTCCTGCTGCCGTACCTCGCGGTCGGCGCCGAGAACACCATCATCGACGCGCCCGACGCCGAGCGGATCTTCGATCTCGTCGAGGCGGGCCGCGCCGACAGCCTCTTCGCGCCGCCCACCGTATGGATCGGCCTCTCGAACCACCCCGGCTTCGCCGGCCGCGACCTCGGAGCGCTGCGCAAGGCCTACTACGGGGCGTCGATCATGCCCGTCCCCGTCCTGGAGCGGCTGCGCGAACGGCTGCCGTCGCTCGGTTTCTACAACTGCTTCGGGCAGAGCGAGATCGGCCCCCTCGCCACGGTCCTCGGGCCCGACGAGCACGAGGGGCGGATGGACTCCTGCGGGCGGCCCGTCCTCTTCGTCGAGGCGCGGGTCGTGGACGAGCGCGGCCTCGAGGTGCCCGACGGCACCCGGGGGGAAGTCGTCTACCGCTCACCGCAGTTGTGCGAGGGCTACTGGGACAAGCCCGATGAGACCAAGGAGGCGTTCCGCGACGGGTGGTTCCACTCCGGGGACCTCGCGGTGCGGGACGAGGAGGGCTACTTCACGGTCGTCGACCGCGTGAAGGACGTCATCAACTCCGGCGGCGTCCTCGTCGCCTCGCGCCAGGTCGAGGACGCGCTCTACACCCACGAGCGGGTCGCGGAGACGGCCGTGATCGGGCTGCCGGACGAGCGCTGGATCGAGGCGGTCACCGCCGTCGTCGTACGCAACGGAGACGTCACCGAAGCCGAACTCATCGACCACGCACGCGAGAAGCTCGCCCACTTCAAGGCACCCAAACGGGTCCTCTTCGTGGACGAGCTGCCGCGCAACGCGAGCGGGAAGATCCTCAAGCGGGAGCTGCGGGACCGCTTCAGCGCGTCGTAGACACTCCTTGGCGCCCGGCTACTTGTCCCGCAGGTCCACGATCCGCTTGAACTTGCCCACCGACCGCTCGATGGTCTCGGGGTCGACGATCTCGACCGCCACCGAGACGCCGATGCCGTCCTTCACCGCCGACGCGATCTCCCGGGCCGCCGCATCGCGCCGCTCGGGAGTCGTGTCCGCGCGGGACTCCGCCCGGACCATCAGCGCGTCCATGCGGCCCTCGCGGGTCAGGCGCAGCTGGAAGTGCGGGGCGACGCCCGGCGTCCGCAGGACGATCTCCTCGATCTGCGTGGGGAAGAGGTTCACGCCGCGCAGGATCACCATGTCGTCCGAACGGCCCGTGACCTTCTCCATCCGGCGGAACGTCCGTGCGGTGCCGGGCAGGAGACGGGTCAGGTCGCGGGTGCGGTAGCGGACGACGGGCATGGCCTCCTTGGTGAGGGACGTGAAGACCAGCTCGCCGCGCTCGCCGTCCGGGAGCACCTCGCCGGTGATCGGGTCCACCACCTCCGGATAGAAATGGTCCTCCCAGATGTGCAGGCCGTCCTTGGTCTCCACGCACTCCTGGGCGACACCGGGGCCGATGACCTCGGAGAGCCCGTATATGTCGACCGCGTCGATCGCGAACCGCTCCTCGATCTCGCGGCGCATCTCCTCCGTCCACGGCTCGGCGCCGAAGATGCCGACCTTCAGGGACGTCGTGCGCGGGTCGACGCCCTGGCGCTCGAACTCCTCCAGGAGCGTCAGCATGTACGACGGGGTCACCATGATGATCTCGGGGCGGAAGTCCTGGATCAGCTGGACCTGGCGTGCCGTCATGCCGCCGGACGCTGGAATTACCGTGCAGCCGAGCCGCTCGGCACCGTAGTGCGCGCCGAGGCCGCCGGTGAACAGGCCGTATCCGTACGCCACATGGACCTTGTGCCCGGGGCGGCCGCCCGCCGCGCGGATCGAGCGGGCGACGACGTCCGCCCACATCGACAGGTCCTGCTCGGTGTAGCCGACGACCGTGGGCCGCCCCGTGGTGCCGCTCGACGCGTGCAGGCGCCGCACCTCGGACTGCTCCACCGCGAACATCCCGAAGGGGTAGTTGTCCCGCAGATCGGTCTTGGCCGTGAACGGGAAGCGGGCCAGATCCGCGAGCGAACGGCAGTCGTCGGGGCGCAGGCCCGCCTTGTCGAACGCGGCCCGGTAGAAGGGAACGTTCTCGTACGCGTGGAGCAAAGTGTCCTGCAGGCGCTCCAGCTGCAGCGCCTCGAGCTCCTCGCGCCCGAGGCGCTCCGCCGCGTCCAGCATGACCGTCATATGGAGGTTCTCCCGTCCCAAACGGGCGACCGATCATTCGGTCGTCGATCTTCTGTCCAGGTCAGTAATCCAGCCCCGGGAGCGGCCGTCAAGAGATCGCGCAGGGGCGCCTTGAGCTGGGGCGCTGCGGCCGAACGGCATTGTCCGGGTGCGACGCGAGATGTGATGATCACCCCCATGCCGACATTCACCGCATACGACGGGACCGAGCTCGCCTACCACGAGAAGGGGGACGGCGAGCCGCTGCTCTGCGTGCCGGGCGGCCCCATGCGCGCCTCCGCCTACTTCGGCGATCTCGGCGGCCTGACGGCGCACCGCCGCCTGATCCTGCTCGACCTGCGCGGCACGGGCGACTCCGCGGTGCCGACCGACCCGGCGACGTACCGCTGCGACCGGCTCGTGGACGACGTCGAGGCGCTGCGCGAGCATCTGGGGCTCGACGAGGTCGACCTGCTCGGCCATTCGGCGGCGGGCAACATCGCCACGCTGTACGCGGCGCGCCACCCCAAGCGGATCCGCCGCCTGGTCCTGATCACTCCGGCCACCCAGTCGCTCGGCCTCACCCTGGGCGCGCGGGATCACCGTGACGCCGCGGCGGCGCACCGGGGCGAGCCCTGGTATCCGGCCGCCGAGGCCGCGCTGAAGGAGATCGAGGCCGGCCGCAGCCCTCTTGAGGTGTGGGACGCGATCGTGCCCCTTGCCTACGGGCGCTGGGACGACGCGGCGCGGGCGCACCAGGCGGCGAGCGCGCGGGAGAAGAACGCGGAGGCGGCTGCCGCTTTCTACGCTGACGGGGCCTTCGACCCGCCCGCCACGCGCGACGCCCTGGCCGCACTCGCGGCGCCGGTGCTCGTCCTCGCGGGTGAGTACGACGGTGCGCCGAACCCCGCGCACGCGGAGGAGTTCGCCGGGTTCTTCCCGCAAGGTGTACGTCAAGTGCAGCCGGGCGGCGGGCACTTCCCTTGGCTGGACGACCCGGAGTGGTTCGCGCGGCGCGTGGCAGGGTTCCTTGCGCAGGACTGAGAAGACCGAGGAGAACACAGTGCGCTTTTCCGCGTCCGCAGGGCGTCTGTTCACTGCCGGGGCCGTGAGTGTGGCTCTGCTGGCCGGAAGCGGGGGCGTTGCCGTTGCCGCTCCGTCGCAGCGGCCTGCGGCCGTCGCCCCTGAGGGGCCGTACGCCCGGCTCCGTCCGCTGGTCGATCTCGCCGCCCAGCGTCTGGCCACCGCCGATCTCGTAGCCGCCGCGAAGTACGGCACCGGCAGCCCCATCGACGACCCAGCCCGCGAGAAGCAGGTGCTTGACGACGTGGCGCGGCAGGCGCGGGATCTGGGCGCCGATCCCGAGGCGACCGTGCGGATCTTCCGGGACCAGATCGAGGCCAACAAGGTGGTGCAGCGGGAGCTGCATCGGCGGTGGGACGTGGATCCTTCGCAGGCGCCGGGGCCGGGGGAGCGGCCTGACCTCGCTGAGGTCCGTAAGGAGATCAACCGGGTGAACGGGGAGTTGGTGCGGGGGATCGCCGACTCTGGGTCTGCGCGCTCGGCCTCGTCCTGCCGTGGGCTTGTGACGGTGGCGGGCGTGCGGGCCCGCCATGAGCGGCATCTTGACCTGCTGCATTCTGTGGCCCTGGGGCGGGCGTTGCCGTCTGTCTGTGCGGGTTGACTCTCTTCCAGGCCGCCGCTTCGCGGCGGATCTTTTCCCGCCCACCCACCCGATTGCCCCGCGGTGCAGTCGGCTCGGGTGGGCGGGGCGGTATTCAGCCCTTCGCCGCCACCGACTTCGCCCACCGGTAGTCCGCCTTGCCGCTCGGTGAGCGTTGGATCTCGGTGGTGAAGACCACGGCTCGCGGGATCTTGTAGCCGGCGAGGCGCGTGCGGCAGTGGGTCTGGATGGCCTCCAGGTCCAACGGGGTCGCGCCGTCGCGGAGTTGGACGACCGCGGCGACGCGGTTGCCCCAGCGTTCGTCGGGGACTCCGGCCACCAGGGCGTCGTACACGTCCGGATGGGACTTGAGGGCCTGTTCGACCTCCTCCGGGTACACCTTCTCGCCGCCGGTGTTGATGCACTGCGAGCCACGTCCGAGGACGGTGACTATGCCGTCCTCGTCGACCGTCGCCATGTCGCCGAGCAGCACCCAGCGCTCGTCGCCCTTCTGGAAGAAGGTCTCGGCGGTCTTCGCCGGGTCGTTGTAGTAGCCGAGCGGCACATGGCCGCGCTGGGCCAGGCGGCCCGGCACGCCCACCGGCACCGGCTCGTGGGTGACCAGATCCACCACCTGCGTACGTTCGTTGACCTCCAGGCGGAAGCCCTTCTCAGGGCCCGAGTCGTCCGTCGCCTTGCCGTTGGAACCGGACTCGGAGGAGCCGAAGTTGTTCAGGAGCAGGACGTTCGGGGCCAGTTCCTGGAACTGGGCGCGCACCGTCTCCGACATGATCGCCCCGGATGACGAGACGCTGAAGAGGGATGACAGGTCGGTGCCCTTGAGCGGGCCGTGCAGGGCGTCGATGAGGGGCCTGAGCATCGCGTCGCCCACCAGCGACACACTGGAGACCTTCTCCCGCTCGATGGTGCGGAGCATCTCTTCGGGGACGTACTTGCGGTGAATGGCCACCCGCTGGCCGTAGTTGAAGGCGATGAACGACGTCAGCGTCGACGTGCCGTGCATCAGCGGGGGAGCGGGGAAGAACGTGATGCCGGGGCCGCCCGCCGCGACGCGCTCCGCAAGCTCCTCGGGGCGCTTCACCGGCTCGCCCGCGGGCTCGCCGCCGAAGAGTCCGGCGAAGAACAGGTCCTCCTGGCGCCACATGACGCCCTTGGGCATGCCGGTGGTGCCACCGGTGTAGATGATGAACAGGTCGTCGGCCGAGCGCGCCGGGAAACCGCGCTCCGTCGAACCCGCCGTCTCCGCATCGGCGAACGCCACCACGTCGAGCGCGGGGGCGTCGGCAGGCGGGGTTCCCACCCGAACCAGATGCCGCAGCTTGTCCGTGCGTGGCTGCGCGGCTGCGACCCGCTCGGTGAACTCCGCGTCGAAGACGAGCGCCGCGAGGTCCGCGTCGCGGTAGAGGTAGACCAACTCCTCCTCCACGTAGCGGTAGTTGACGTTGACCGGGACCAGGCGTGCCTTGAGGCAGGCGAGGACTGTCTGGAGGTACTCGACGCCGTTGTAGAGGTGGAGACCCAGATGCTCGCCCGGCTCGAGGCCACTGTCGATCAGGTGGTGCGCGAGGCGATTGGCGGCCCGGTCGAGCTCGGCGTACGTCAGCCTGCTTTCCGCCCCGGTGCCGGGGTGATCGATGTACACGAGCGCCTCGCGGTCGGGGACCACGTCGACGACCGACTCGAACAGGTCGGCAAGGTTGTACTCCACCGCTCCTCCTGACCCCGGCGTCATCTCTTCTGGCGGTCATCAGAGCAGAGGCGCTCACAAGTGGGAAGGGTGCTCGTCGAAGAAATCTGACTGTCTGTCAGAAAACTATTGAACTGGCTCCCCGCCTACTGCAACCTGTTCCAGGTCCGAAGCCGACAGCAGGTCCGAAGCGAGAGGGAGCACGGCTATGGGTGGGACGGAACATCTCGCTGTGCGGCGCGAAGGCGCCACACTGATACTCACGCTCAACCGGCCCGAGGCGAAGAACGCACTCTCGCTGCCGATGCTGGTGGGCCTCTACGACGGGTGGGTGGCCGCCGACGAGGACGACGCGATCCGCTCCATAGTGCTCACCGGTGCGGGCGGCGCCTTCTGTGCCGGGATGGACCTCAAGGCCCTCGCGGGCAAGGGGATGGGCGGTGAGCAGTACCGGGACCGGATGAAGGCCGACCCCGATCTGCACTGGAAGGCGATGCTGCGCCACCACCGCCCGCGCAAACCCGTCATCGCCGCGGTTGAGGGGTACTGCGTCGCGGGCGGGACGGAGATCCTCCAGGGCACGGACATCCGCGTCGCGGGCGAGTCCGCGACGTTCGGGCTCTTCGAGGTCAAGCGCGGCCTCTTCCCGATCGGCGGCTCGACCGTGCGACTGCCGCGGCAGATTCCTCGTACGCACGCGCTGGAGATGCTGCTCACCGGGCGCCCCTACTCGGCGGCCGAGGCCGCCTCGATCGGCCTCGTCGGCCATGTCGTGCCGGACGGCACCGCCCTGGAGAAGGCCCTCGCCATCGCCGAGCAGATCAATGCGTGCGGGCCACTCGCCGTGGAGGCGGTGAAGGCATCCGTGTACGAGGCCGCGGAGATGTCCGAGGCGGACGGCCTTGCGGCGGAGCTCAAGCGGGGGTGGCCCATCTTTGACACCGCCGATGCGAAGGAGGGCTCCAGAGCCTTTGCGGAGAAGCGTGACCCTGAGTTTCGGCGGGCCTAGGTCTCATCTCGGCTGCGGGCTTGTTGTGGCTGGTCGCGCCGTTCCCCGCGCCCCTTACGGGGCATCCCCCATCGCTTAGAAACGGAGTTCTGCTCATGGCGTCCGCTCCCTCACCCGAAGTGCTGCGTGCCCCTCTCGTTGTTGAGTTTCCGTTCACCCGCTCCCTCGGGCCCGTGCAGAGTGCCTTTCTCACCGGGCTTCGTGAGCGCACCGTTCTTGGTGTGAAGACCAAGGACGGGCGGACGCTCGTTCCGCCCGTCGAGTACGACCCCGTCACCGCCGACGAGATACGCGACCTGGTCGAGGTCGGCAGCACCGGCACCGTCACCACCTGGGCCTGGAACCACGAACCCCGCAGGGGACAGCCCCTGGACGGGCCCTTCGCCTGGGTCCTGGTGAAGCTCGACGGCGCCGACACCGCCCTGCTGCACGCCCTGGACGCGCCCGGCCCCGACGCGGTCAGGACCGGCATGCGCGTGCGGATCCGCTGGGCCGCCGAACGCACCGGCGCCATCACCGACATCGCCTGCTTCGAGGCGTACGAAGGAGCGGCGGGCGGTGAAGTCGGGCCGCACGACGGCGAGTTCAGCGATCCCGTCACCGGCATCGTCGCTGCCGCGCGTCTCGACTACACCTACGCGCCGGGCCGCGCCCAGACCGCCTACATCAAGGCGCTGTCCGACCGGAAGACCGTCGGCGAGCGCTGCCCCTCCTGCCGCAAGGTCTATGTCCCGCCCCGCGGCGCCTGCCCCACCTGCGGCGTCGCCACGGCCGAGCGCGTCGAGGTCGGGCCGCGCGGCACCGTCACCACTTACTGCATCGTCAACATCAAGGCGAAGAACCTCGACATCGAAGTGCCCTACGTCTACGCGCACATCGCCCTCGACGGCGCCGACCTCGCCCTGCACGCCCGCATCGCGGGCATCCCCTACGACCAGGTGCGGATGGGCCTGCGCGTCGAGCCGGTGTGGAGCGAGGGTGCCCGCTTCCCCGATCACTACCGGCCCACGGGCGAGCCGGACGCCGACTACGACACGTACAAGGAGCTGGTGTAGATGCCGCCCGCGAAGCCGTCTTCGAAGCCGTCCGTGATGCGGCCCTTCCGGGACATCGCCATCGTGGCCTTCGGGCAGACCGACCATCTGCGCTCCACCGACGAGCTCTCCGAGGTGGAGATGCTCATGCCGGTCCTGCACCGGGTCCTCGCCGCCACCGGCCTGAAGACCAGCGACATCGGCTTCACCTGCTCCGGGTCCTCGGACTATCTGGCCGGGCGTGCCTTCTCCTTCACCATGGCGCTCGACGGGGTCGGTGCCTGGCCGCCGATCTCCGAGTCGCACGTCGAGATGGACGGTGCCTGGGCGCTGTACGAGGCGTGGACCAAGCTGCTGACCGGCGAGGCCGACACCGCGCTCGTGTACGCGTACGGCAAGTCGTCCCCCGGATCGGTGCGTGACGTGCTGACCCGGCAGCTCGACCCCTACTACGTGGCGCCCCTCTGGCCGGACTCGGTCGCCCTCGCGGCCCTCCAGGCGCAGGCCCTGATCGACGCGGGTGACACCGACGAGCCCGCCCTCGCCGGGGTGGCGTCGCGCAGCCGCCAGGATGCCTCCGCCAACTCCCATGCGCAGTTGAGGGGCTCGGTGGCGCAAGGGGATTACGTCGTACGCCCGCTCCGTACCGGCGACTGCCCGCCCATCGGGGACGGCGCCGCCGCCGTGATCCTCGCGGCGGGGGAGCGGGCCCGTGACCTGTGCGAGCGGCCCGCGTGGATCCGCGGCATCGACCACCGCATCGAGGCGCACAGCCTCGGCGTGCGTGACCTCACCGACTCGCCGTCGAGCCGCCTGGCCGCCGAGCGGGCCGGTGCCTTCGAACGGCCCGTGGACACCGCCGAGCTGCACGCGCCGTTCACCTCCCAGGAGGTCGTCCTGCGCAAGGCCCTGAAGCTGGGCGACGACGTCTCGGTGAACCCGTCCGGGGGCGCCCTCGCCGCGAACCCCGTCATGGCCGCCGGTCTGATCCGGCTCGGCGAGGCCGCCGCCCGCATCCACCGGGGCGAGTCGGACCGGGCCCTCGCACACGCCACGTCCGGCCCCTGCCTGCAGCAGAACCTGGTCGCCGTCCTTGAAGGAGATGCGTCATGAGTGGGGTGGGCAAGGAGCCCGTGGCCGTCGTCGGGATCGGCCAGACCAAGCACGTCGCCGCCCGGCGGGATGTCTCGATCGCGGGACTCGTCCGAGAGGCCGCCCAACAGGCGCTGAAGGACGCCGAGTTGACCTGGGCCGACATCGACGCCGTGGTCATCGGCAAGGCGCCCGACTTCTTCGAGGGCGTCATGATGCCCGAGCTGTACCTCGCCGACGCGCTCGGCGCGGTGGGCAAACCGATGCTGCGCGTCCACACGGCGGGCTCCGTCGGCGGCTCCACGGCGCTGGTCGCCGCGAACCTCGTCGCGGGCCGCGTCCACGGCACCGTACTGACCCTCGCCTTCGAAAAGCAGTCCGAATCCAACGCGATGTGGGGGCTCTCCCTCCCCATCCCCTTCCAGCAGCCGCTCCTGGCGGGCGCGGGCGGCTTCTTCGCGCCGCACGTGCGCGCGTACATGCGGCGCACCGGCGCCCCTGACACCGTCGGCTCGCTCGTCGCGTACAAGGACCGCCGCAACGCCCTGAAGAACCCCTACGCCCACCTGCACGAGCAGGACATCACCCTGGAGAAGGTCCAGGCATCGCCCATGCTCTGGGACCCGATCCGCTACTCCGAGACCTGCCCGTCGTCCGACGGGGCCTGCGCGATGATCCTCACCGACCGTACGGGCGCCGCCCGTTCGCCCCGGCCGCCCGCCTGGATGCACGGCGGCGCGATGCGCAGCGAGCCGACTCTCTTCGCGGGCAAGGACTTCGTGTCCCCGCAGGCGGGCAAGGACTGTGCGGCCGACGTCTACCGGCAGGCGGGGGTGACGGATCCGCGGCGCGACATCGACGCCGTCGAGATGTACGTGCCGTTCTCCTGGTACGAGCCGATGTGGCTGGAGAACCTGGGCTTCGCCGAGGAGGGCGAGGGCTGGAAGCTGACCGAGTCTGGCGTCACCGAGCTGGACGGCGATCTGCCCGTCAACATGTCGGGCGGTGTCCTGTCCACCAACCCCATCGGCGCCTCGGGCATGATCCGCTTCGCCGAAGCGGCACTTCAGGTGCGCGGCCAGGCCGGCGAGCACCAGATCGACGGGGCCCGCAGGGCGCTCGGGCACGCCTACGGAGGGGGCTCGCAGTTCTTCTCCATGTGGCTGGTCGGCGCGGAGCCGCCCACGACGTGACGGGTCCGTCGTGCCGGACAGGCGGCCGTCCTCCTTCCGCGGCCTGTCCGGCACCGGAACCGAAAGCTAGGCTGACGGGCGGACGACGCATCGGGAGGAGCACGGACGTGGCCGAAGGCACCATTCAGCAGCATCCGCTCGCAGGTCAGCAGCGCCCGCTCGCGGGCTGGGACAAGCCGGAGCTCGACCTCAGCACAGCGGACTGGCAATCAAGCAGCGAGGGGCGGGGTGATGTGGAGATCGCCTTTGTCGAAGGCTTCATCGCGATGCGCAACGCAGGCCGCCCCGAGAGCCCGTCCCTGATCTTCACTCCCGCGGAGTGGGGAGCTTTCGTGCACGGCGCGCGTACGGGGGAATTCGATCTGACGTAGGCCGTGTGGGGCGTTGTGGACCCTCGTCTCCGGCTGTCGCGACCGCTCGCGGCTTCCGCCGTGCTGACCTGGTGACTTTGGACTCTGCCCCCGGCCCGTCCCCTGGACGCGGCCGGGACCGGAAGCAGATCCGGTCGACCTTGGCCTTGCGCCGGAGACGAGGAAGCCATGAGTGGCGACGCGCCCGTTGAACCTGTTGTTGTGGCCGTCGACGGGTCGGCAGGCAGCGATCACGCCCTGGAATGGGCGCTGACCGCCGCGCGGCTGCGAGGCGCGCCGCTGCGGATCGTGCATGTGCGGCAGTACGCGATGCCGCTGGCCGACGGTCCGCACATGCCGACCATCGACCACCGGCTCGACGCGGACCCGGTCATCGACCGTACGCGCCGGGCCCTGGAGAGGCGCCCGGAGCTGCCCCCCATGGCATTCGACGTCGTGGAGGGCACCCCAGGGCGGGACCTTCCACGGCTCGGCGAGGCGGCGCAGCTGCTGGTCGTCGGGTCACGCGGGCGTGGCGGCTTCGCCAGTCTGCTGCTCGGCTCGAACGGGCTTGCGTGCGCGCGGGAGGCGGCGTGCCCCGTGGTGGTGGTGCGGCCGGGCGAGGAGATCACGGCGGGCGCCGAGCCGTGCGTGGTGCTCGGGCTCGATCCGCTCTCCCCGCACGACGACACGATCGGTTTCGCGTTCGCGGAAGCGGCGCTGCGGGGCGCGGTGCTCCGTGTCGTCTGCGCCTATCCCGGGCCCGTACTCGTCTACACGGCCACCGGCGACTTCGTGACCTCGGCGGAGGCGGACACGGCGACCGCGGCGCAGTACACGGAGCGCGCGGGCGAGCAGCTCGCGCCCTTCGAGGAGCGGTATCCCGGGGTGAACGTCGAGAAGGAGGTCCTGCCGGGTGACGCGGCGGGTCTTGTGGTGGACGCGTCACGGGACGCGGAGCTCGTCGTGGTGGGGCGGCATCAGAGCCGGATGCCGTTGGGGAGGCTGATGGGGTCGGTGACCAACGCGGTGCTGCTGCACGCGAGGGGCGCGGTGGCCGTGGTGCCTCCGGAGTCCCGGTAGGGCCGATCTCGCGCGCAGGTCTCATTCCGCTCGCGCACGGGCCTCACGCCTCACCGCAGCACCACGCACCCCCGCCCCTCCAGCATCCGCAGCAGCTCCCGCGGCACGGAGACCTCGTTCCACCGCAGGTCCAGCTTCTCCAAGGCGGGCAGCTCGCCGATCCAGGGCGGGAGTTCGCGCAGGCGGTTCGCCCGCAGGTCGAGACGCCGCAGCAGGGGCAGGCCGCGCAGGGCCTCCGGCACCGCCGCGAACCGGTTCTCGCGCAGCTCCAGTTCGCGCAGCTCACCGAGACGGCCGACCGAGGCGGGGAGCGAGGAGAGGCGGTTGCCGCGCAGCCACAGTTCGCGCAGGGCCGTGAGGTCGCCGAGCGACGCGGGGACCGAGGCCAGGTGGTTGTGCTGTGCGCGCAGTTCCACCAGGGACGTGAGCGAGCCCAGGGTCTCCGGCAGCGCCGTCAGCTCGTTGTCGCCCACATTGAGGTACGCGAGGCGCTTCAGGTCGCCCAGTGAGTCCGGCAGCGACGTGAGGCGGTTGTCGTGGACGTAGAGGAAGCGGCTCAGGGCCGTCAGGTCGCCAAGCTCGGGCGGGAGCTCGGTCAGTTGGTTGTGCCCCAGGTCCAGTGTGTGCAGCGAGGCCAGGGTGCCGATCCGTCCGGGGAGCCGCGTGAGCGCGTTGTCGGGGAGGAGCAGGACCTCCAGGGACGCGTGGTGCCACACCTCGTCGGGGACCTCGCTCAGGCCGCCGTGCCAGTAGTTGAGTACGTTCTCGGTGCTGACCGTCACGTGCGGGTCCCTTCGTCCGGGATGGGTGCTGTGGCCAACCGCACCCGCTGCGGCCGAATCGGCTCCCGGCAGGCCCCGCAGGCGTAATCTGAGGTGCCTGAAGGCCAAGGTGTGCGCCGCGGGAAGCGCTCGGCGCACCACTGTGGCGGGGGGTGTCCCATGGTGCATCACGTCCCCCACGGCAAGCGAACCCTCTTCGAGCGCGAGAGTGAACTCACGGCGGTCGACGAGGCGTTGAGCGAGCTGTGCGGCCTGTCGCGGGACGGCTCCGAGCCCCCGGACAGGTCCCGAGGCGCGCTCATCGCCTTCGCGGGGCGCGCGGGCATCGGCAAGACCTCCCTGCTCGCCGAGGCGCGCCGCCGCGCCGCAGCCAAGGGCTGCACCGTGGCGTCGGCGCGCGGCGGAGAGCAGGAGCAGCGGGTCGCCTTCCATGTGGCGCGCCAGCTGGTGCAGCCGCTGCTCGCCTCCGTCCCGGACGCGGAACTGCGGGACGTACTGGGCAGTTGGTACGCCATCGTCGGACCCGCCCTCGGGCTCTGCGCCCCGCCGGACGGCGCACCGCCCGACCCGCAGGGGCTGCGGGACGGACTCGACTGGGTGCTCACCCATCTCGCCGTGCAGCGCGCCCCGTTGGTGGTCGTGGTGGACGACGCGCACTGGGCCGACGCCGAATCGCTGAGCTGGCTCTCCGCCTTCGCGCCCCGCGCGGAAGCCCTGCCGCTGCTGCTCGTCGTCGCGTACCGCCCCGAGGAACTGCCCGCCCACGCCGACGAGTTCAGAGGCCTGCCCGGACGCGCAGGGCAGCGGCCCATCGGACTCGAACCGCTCAGCGCCACCGCCGTCGCCCGCCTCGTGCGCGACACGCTCGGCGCCCGCGCGGACGACGCGTTCTGCCGCGAATGCTGGGCGGTCACCGCGGGCAACCCGTTCGAGGCCGTGGAGCTGACCGCGAAGGTGCGCGACCGCGGTCTCACGCCCGACGAGGCGGGCGCGCATCTGCTGCGCGATCTCGCCGCGGCCGTGAAGGGCAACGGCCTGGTCGCCCGTCTTGAGCGGCTCGGCACCTCCACCGTCCGTCTCGCCTGGGCCTGCGCCGTCATCGGCACCTCGATCCCCCCGGCGCTCGCCGCGGCCGTCGCGGGCATCGGCGAGCGGGAGGCGGCCGACTGCGCCGACCGCCTGCGCCGCG